>JAMOAD010000012.1 GCA_023621955.1 Acidobacteriota bacterium | reverse complement strand
GGTACATTACCTTGGCTCACACTTCGGACAACGATTTGGCCGACTCTTCTACAGACCAGAGAGACCCTGAAGACAAGGGGCTCAGCGAAACGGGGAGGAGAGTGGTCCACCGTATGAACGAACTCGGTATTATGGTGGACGTTTCCCACATATCCGACAGGGCTTTTTACGACGTTCTTAAGGAGAGCAGCGCCCCGGTGATAGCCTCCCACTCGAGCGCCAGGGCCATCTGCGACCATCCGAGAAACCTCTCCGATGAAATGCTCCTGGCCTTGAAAAAGAACGGGGGGGTGATTCAACTCTGTATCCTTTCGGATTATATCCGGCCTTCGGCTCCCAACCCCGCTAGGGACGAAGCCTTCAAGGCTATGCGGAAGAAGTTCGGTGAATATGGAGCCATCAAAGATCCGGCGGTTCGGGAAGCACTGCATCAGGAGTACGAGAGAATCTTGGAAGAGTACCCTCAGGAACTGGCCACGGTGAAAGACGCCGTGGACCATATCGACCACATCGTCAAGACCATCGGGATCGATTATGTCGGCATCGGAACAGACTTCGACGGCGGGGGAGGCTTAGCGGATTGCAACGATGTCACCCAGATGGCCAACATCACGAAGGAACTGGTCCGCAGGGGGTATTCGGAGAAAGAGATCGCCAAGATTTGGGGCGGGAACTTCCTTCGAGTCTTTCGAGCCGTCGAGGCTCGCAGGGGAGGGCGAGCCTCTTCTCCTGGGCCCTCTCTTTAAAACGGACACTCCTTTTTCCCCTTTTAGCCGCTGCAGATAATACAACGAATACAACGGACACTCCCTTTTATCTTTCCGCAGATTCTGCCTGAAGTCGTTGAGAACTAACGTTTTACTGAAATCTCCTCCCGCTTCGAAGGGAGAATCTCCGGTGGGTAAGGAGCCTCTTCCGGGTCATCGGTCCATGCGTTGGGGCTGGGGGCGGAGCAGGATGTCTCTGACTTTTAAACCCAGCTCCTTGATCGAAAAGGGCTTAGGAATAAAGTGCACCCCTTCGTTCAAGACCCCCCGGTGGGCGATCACGTCGGCCGTATAACCCGACATGAAGAGAAACTTGATCCCCGGGTTGATTCTCTGCATCGCCTCCGCCAACTCCCGTCCGTTCATCTCGGGCATCACGACATCGGTGATCAGAAGGCTGATCTCTTCTTTCCTCGCTTCCGCCAATTCGATCGCTTCCGAGGGAGTCTTCGCGGTCAAGACCGTGTAGCCCAGGAGGACCAACATGTTCTTGGCCATCTCAAGGATAGCCGGTTCATCCTCGACGACGAGGACGCTCTCGCCTTGGCCGGCGGGGATTCTCTCTTCCTCCTCCGAAGAGTGTTCTTCGGGGGTTCCGGTCTGACGGGGAAGGTAAATTTTAAAGGTTGAACCCTGTCCTGGCTCACTGTAGACGTTGACGAGTCCGTTGTTTTGTTTAACAATCCCGTAAACCGTCGAAAGGCCCAACCCGGTGCCCAGCCCCAGCTCCTTCGTTGTGTAGAAGGGCTCGAAGATTCTCTCGATCGTGGCCTTGTCCATGCCGCAGCCGTCGTCGCTGACGGCCAGGAGAACATACTCTCCCGGCGTCATGCCGGGAGAGTTCTGACAGTATGTCTCATCAAGAGCAGTGTTCTCCGTCTCGATGGTGATCTTTCCCACCCCGGCGATGGCGTCCCTGGCGTTGACGCAGAGGTTGGCCAGGAGCTGGTCGACTTGGGAGGGATCGATCTCGACAAGCCAGAGGGAGGCGCCGGGAAGCCAGGCGAGATCGATATGCTCGCCGATAAGGCGGCGAAGCATCTTGAGCATCCCCTCGATGGCCTCGTTCAGGTCCATGAGTTTGGGGGCGACCGTTTGCTTTCTGGCGAAGGCCAGGAGCTGCTTAGTAAGGTTGGCGGACCGTTCGGCGGCCCTCTGAATCTCTTTCAGGTAACGAGAGAGGGGTTTGGTCGGGTCGGCCTGGGCCAGTGCCAGATCCGAGAAGCCTAAGATGGCTCCCAACATGTTGTTGAAGTCGTGGGCGACCCCACCGGCGAGCCTTCCGATCGATTCCATCCTCAAGGCTTGAGCGAGCTGTTCTTGAAGCCTGTCGCGCTCCTCCTCGGCGGTTTTCCTCTGGGTGATGTCTCTGAAGAAGGACTGGTAGGTTCCGTCGGGCATGAGCTTGGAGTTCATCTCGACCGGAACGGTTCTTCCGTCCTTTCTGGTGATCTCCCTCTCCTCTTTGAGGTTTCCTCCATCGGTCAGCGTTTCGTAACTGAAGGGGTTCCTCGTCAAGGAATCTTCTGAGAAGAGCCTGTGGAAAGACATCTCCAGAAGCTCTTCCTTGGTGTAGCCCATCAGCTCCACGGCTTTGTTGTTGACCGTGAGGAGATTTCCTGCGGAATCGCAGTGGAAGAAGGCGTCGGCGGCGAACTCCAGGAGCATCCGGTACTTCTCTTCGTTGATTCTCAGAGCCTCCTCTGCGTTCTTTCTCTCGGTGATGTCCTGAAGGACCGAGATGATCCCGTAGGGGTTCCCTTCCCTATCCTTCAGCAGAGACATTCTGTCTTCGATCCAGACCAGGGTGCCGTCCTTCTTGAACTCTTTCAACTCCACGACGTAGCTGTTGGCGGGGGCGGAACCGCCTCTGCTGGCCTCCGCGGCCATGTTCTCTTGGTAGACTCTGATGAGTCGATGAAAAGATTCTGGAGTAACCAGTTGAGACAAGGGTTTTGAGAGGACCTCTTCGGTGGTGAAGCCTTTCAGGGCTAAGATCGAGGGACTGACATAGGTGAAGCGTTGCCGCTCCTCAAGGTTGAGGATGGCAATAGCGCCAGGCATGTTCTCCTCGAC
>JAMOAD010000362.1 GCA_023621955.1 Acidobacteriota bacterium | reverse complement strand
TCATCGACGCCGTAAGGGCGGTGGAGCTGATCAAACCCTCTCTGGCGATCCCCTTCCACTACAACACCTGGCCGTCGGTGGCCGCGGACCCATGGGAGTTTAAGAGGCTGGCGGAGGGAATCTCTCCGGTGACGGTCCTCTCTCCCGGGGAAGAGATCGTTTTATGAGGCGCCCCCCGCTCACAGCCCCGAGAGGCACTGGGGAGGACGACCGGGAGGGGGGCCCCCGCCTCTACGTCGCCGCCACCCCTCTGGGAAACCGTGAGGACGTTACCCTCAGGGTCCTGGAGACTCTCCGGAGGGTTCCCCTGGTGATCGCCGAAGATACCAGACGGGCCCGCTCCCTTTTCGCCATCTACGGAATCGAGGGAAAGCGCGTCGAAAGCCTCTTCAAGGGGAAGGAAGAGGTGAGAACCGACGATCTGATCGAGAAGATCCGGGGCGCCGGCGAGGCAGTCCTCATCTCCGAGGCAGGGACTCCGGTGATCTCGGACCCCGGATACCTCCTCGTGGAGAGGTGTCGGCGGGAGGGGGTCCCGGTGATTCCCCTGCCCGGTCCCTGCGCCGCGGTCGCCGCCCTCTCCGTAGCCGGCCTTCCCGCGGAGCCCTTCCTCTTCCTCGGGTTTTCGCCCCGCAAGCCCGGTGAGTTGAGACACTACCTGGAGGGGTACCTCTCCCTCCCCTTCACGCTGGTTCTCTACGAATCCCCCCTTCGGATCGAGAAGACCCTCGAGGCGTTGAGGGAGCTCGCCCCCCGCCGTCCCCTCTTCCTGGCCAGGGAGATGACGAAGCTCTTCGAGGAGCACCTCTCCGGGAGTGCCGAAGAGCTTCTCGCCGCTCTGACGGGGCGGGAGATCAAGGGAGAGATCACACTCGTGGTAGGCCGTGGGGAGAAGAGGCCCCCCAGGCCGGAGAGCCGGGAGGAGCTTGTGGAGATTCTCCTCCGGGAGACCGGCCTCTCCCTCAAGAGGTTGGAAAGGCTTCTTCGCCGGGAAACACCGGCTTGAACATTTTCCGGGAATCCGGTAAAGATGCGGGAATGAGAATGAGAGACCTTTTTCCGGAGCAGAATTTTTTTGTCACCCTCTTCGACGATAGAGTCTACGCCGTCGGCGGGGCGGTGAGAGACCTCTTCCTGGAGAGGGAGAGAGGGGACGTGGACCTCCTGGTCGTCCGGGAGGAGATCGACGGGGTGATCGCCAAGCTGAAGCGCCACGGCAAGGTGGATGTCGTCGGGAAGGCCTTCGGGGTCATCCGCTTCAAGTACGGGGGACGGGAGTTCGAGATCGCCCTCCCCAGGGTCGATGTGACCGATCCGGAGGCGAAAGCGGACCACAAGAACTTCCTGGTCCACGCCGACCCCTGGCTTCCCCTGGAAGAGGATCTTCGGCGGAGGGACTTCGTCTGCAACTCCATGGCCCTGAACCTGAAGGAGGGCCTCTTGGTCGACCCCTTCGGAGGGCGCGAGGATATCGGGAAGAGGCTGCTCAGGATGACCGATGAGAGAAGCTTCTTCGACGATCCCTTGAGGATTCTCCGGGGGGCGCGGTTTGCGGCCTACCTGGGGTTCAAACTGGAGAAGAGGGTCTACCTGAAGGCCGCCAAGACCGATCTGACGGCGTTGAGCGCCGAGCGTGTCTCCGAAGAGCTTTACAAGCTTCTGCTCACGGCGCCGAGGCCTTCGGTGGGCCTGGAGGCATACTTCCACCTCGGCGTGATCCGGCAACTCTTTCCGGAGATTGACAGGCTGACGCTGACACTGCAGGACCAGGAGTTCCATCCCGAGAGGGATGCCCGGGGAAACCATACGGTCTGGGCCCATCTTCTCGAAACCGTCGACAACGCCAGGGCCCTGGCCGTGAGAGAGGAGCATGGTCTGGAGAAGTCTCGAAAGCTGGCCTTGCTCTTGGGGGCCCTTCTCCACGATTTGGGGAAGGGGGAGACCACCCGTTGGGAGTTTAAGAGGGGTCGGATGACCATCACCTCCAACAACCACGATACCCAGGGGGTGAAGCTGGGCAAGGGGCTCATGGACCGATGCCGCATCTTCGCCTACGATGGGTATCCGCTCCGGGACAGGGTTCTTCAGTTGATCGGACTCCACCACAGGACCTTCAGCTACTGGCGCTCCCGGGATACCCTTACCCGAAAGACTCTGGCGAAGCTCTACCTGGAGATGGGGGAGGATCTCCTCCTCCTGGCCCTCCTGGATACGGCCGATCAGAGCGCCCGGGGAGGAGGGGTCCCTCCTGAAAGCCTCTCAGAGTCTGGACAGTGGCTTCTGGAAAGGATCCGAAGGGACAACCTGAACCGGGAGAGCGTCAAGCCCTTGGTGATGGGGAGGGATCTTCTGGCCTGGGATCTCTTGCCCGGTCCCAACATGGGAAAGATTCTCAAGGCCCTTTACGAGCATCAGATGGAGGGGCGTTTCACCGATCGAGAAAGCGCCCTTCTCTTCGCCAGAGACTACCTTCGAGAAAGGGGGATACTGCCATGAAACGTCTTCTTTCGGTTCCGTTGATCCTTCTGACGGCGCTCCTCTTCGCGCCCCTTCTGAACTCCGCCGGGGTCTCTTCCTACTCTCGGGGAGTGGCCCTTCTCCTTCTGGGGGAGAGGGAACAGGCCAAGCCCTTCCTGGAGCAGGGGCTGAAGGGGGCGAACCTCAGGGGGCTCATTCCCGCCTATCAGGCCCTGGCCGAGGGAAGGGAGATGGACGCCGCCTCCCTCTTCGAACGGGCGGTCCGGCAGAGGATCAAGGGCATGGAGGCCCTGATCGGGTATGGGCAGGCTATGGGGGAGTACTCCCTCTACTACAGGGAGTACTATTTCCGCTTCGCCGGTGAGCTCTTCCCCAAATCCGGCGCCGCCCAGCTCTGCCAGGGGGCCTTCCTCGTCCAACAGGGGGATCCCGCCAAGGGGATTCTCTTCGTCCAGAAGGCCCTGAAGCTGGAGAGGGTTCCTGAGTACAGGCTCTTCTTGGCCTTAGCCTACAGGTACCTCAACCAGGAGGCGAAGGAGAGGGAGGAGCTTGTGGGGGCCCTCAAGGAGGGGGCACTCTCCTTCTCGGCGCTCCAGAGGGCCGCGGAGCTCTTCGAGAGGGAGGGGAAGAACCAACAGGCCGTCGCCCTGGTCCGGGAGCAGGGCGAGAGGTTCTCTTCCCGCCCTCTGTACAGAGTCCTTCTGGCAGGCGTCCTGCGTCGCGGCGGAGACTACCGGGGGGCCTTGGAGGAACTGGGTCGGGTCACCGGCCCCTCCCTCCAGGAGTTTCCCTTCCTCAAGGAGAAGGCCTTGGCCCTTTTGGAGAAGAGAGACCGGGTCGAAGCCTTGAAGTTTTTCCGGCAGGCCGAGGCGATGGGTGAGGAGGACAGGGAGTTCTCCCTCCGCTACGGTGAGGCTCTCATGAAGAGCAACGCCGCCGAGGCCGGACGTTGGTTCTTTCGGGCTGTCCTTCTCGGCGATCCAAAGGGGGAGAGCTCTCTGGCGTCCACCCCTCGGGGGGAGGAGTGGACGGGCAAGCTGAAGGGAAGCCGCAGGATTCCCTTCTTTCAGGTGGAAGGGGCGCGGTGGTGGGACGATACCCAGCTTCTCGTCTGGGGGAAGGGGAAGGCGACTCCCACGAGCAGCCTCTACCTTGTGGATGCCTTGAACGGCAAGATTCTCCAGAGTCACCCCCTGGACGAAAGGGTTCAGAGCGTTCTTCTCCTGAAGGAGAGGGGAGGCGCCCTGATCTCGACCCTGTCGAAGAGGAAGGATGAGGCGAACCTCTTCCTCTTCACGCCCTCCCGGAAAGAGCTTCGGCTCCTTACCCCTCGGGGGCTTCCCGCCAAGGGGTGGACAGCCCTCCTCTCCCCTGGGGAGAAGAGGGCCTACCTGTTGGAAGAGACCTTCTACAAGGGCCTCTTCCGCTCGCCCTTCCGCTTCGAAGGGGAGATGGGAAAGCTCTTCCCCTACTTTCCCAACCTTCTCGCCAACGGGTATGTGGTCTCCCTGGAGAGACCCGGACTACCCGCGAAGACCGGCAAGGGGAACATCGATCTCTCTCTCCCCTTCTATAAAGAGTACAAGAGGATGATCGACCTCTACGCCTCCTCCAAGATCTTCCGGGAGGCGATCGAGCGAAGCGGCTCTTTCACCCTCCTCTCCGGTGAGAAGTCCGGAATCGAGACCGGACCCGACTACATCCTGCTTTGGGAGGTTACGCCCAAGGAATCCTGGAAGTACACCCTCTTCACCTCGGGAGGGGAGACCTTTCAGGGAAGCTACTCCTCTCTTCTGAAGAAGACGGGGTTCGAGCTGGTTGACTTCCTCGGTTTGAGCCTTCCCGGGGGGTATCTGGTCGTGAAGGGAGAGGGGGAACTCGTCCAGATCGATTTCAGAAAGAACCGTGTCCGGAACAGGGTCCCCGACCTCTTCACCACGGTCGCCTCCGGGGGGGATGTCTTCTACTCCTGTGGCAAGGACCTGCGGGCCTACAGGATCGATAGGGAGAGCGGGGAACCCCGGCGCCTCTCCAAACTGGACAAGTTTACCCAGATTCTCTCCCTGGAGGACGGTTCGGTGTTGCTTGTCAACGGTGGGCTCTGGTTGACCAGGAGCCGGGAAGGGAGAGAGGAGTGGGCCTCCCTCTTTCCGAAGACCAAGGTCAGGGAGCTCTCTCCCACCGGTGCCCGCATGGCCTTTGTCGGAGAGGACGGCGCGGTGGTGACGACGCCGCTCCGGTAGTGGTGTGAAAGAACAGCCCTTTCCTCCGGCGAAGCTCCTGTTGGGGATCCTCTCCCGGGAAGAGGCCCCCTGGCAGGAGGCCTTGAGGCTCTTCTCCCGCCGATGGAAGGGGGAGGTGGAGATCGCCTCGAAACCCTTCCCCTTCACGGCGAGCGACTACTACGGGAAAGAGATGGGGGAGCCCTTGCTGCGGCGATTCTTTCTCTTCCAGGGAGGGTTCCCCCCGGAGAGGCTCCCAGAGGTGAAACTCTTCACCAACAGGTTGGAGGAGAGGCTCCGTCTGGAGGAGGGAAGCCCCGGGAGAGTTGTCAACCTAGACCCCGGGATCCTCTCGCTCTCCTCCCTCATCATGGCCACGGCCAAAAACTTCGCCCACCGGATTCCGCTGCGTAACGGAATCTACGCGCACTTGGAGTATACCTTTACCCGATCCGGTCCCAAGGAGTTGGAGTGGACCTATCCGGATTTCCGGCAGGAGGAGTACAAGAGCTTTTTTTTCCAGGCTCGGCGCCTCCTGCTGGTTTCTTAGGAGTCCCCCTCCGGTTCGGCCCCATCTTTCACGTTGCCTGACCCTTCCCTTTCTGTTAAAATACCCCCTCGAAAGGGAGGTGGAAATGAAGATAAAGGCAAAGATTATGGACTCCCGGAAGATCGCAGCCGCTCTCAAGCGGTTGGCCATGGAAGTGGTGGAGCGGAACCACGACCTGAAGAACACGGCCATCGTCGGAATCCGTACCCGAGGCGTTTTTCTCGGGGAGAGAATCCAGAAGATGATCGAGAAGAGCGAGGGCGTGACTCTCCCCCTGGGCATACTCGACATCACCCTCTACAGGGATGACCTCTCAACGGTGGGTCCCCATCCCCTGGTGAAGGGGACGGAGATTCCCTTCGATGTCTCCGGCAAAGACATCATCCTTGTGGACGATGTCCTCTTCTCGGGGAGAACGGTTCGGGCGGCCCTGGACTCGATCGTCGATTTCGGGCGTCCCAACTCGATCCAGCTTCTCGTCCTGATCGACCGCGGCCACCGGGAGCTCCCCATCCAGGCCGACTACGTGGGGAAGATCCTTCCTACCTCCCGAAGGGAAAACGTGGAATTGAAACTGAAAGAGACCGACGGCGCGGACGAGGTCCGAATCGTCGAGGAGGAGTGATGTTCAAACGGCGACACTTGATCGGCATCGAAGACCTCAAGAGAGAGGAGATAGACCACATCCTCGACACGGCGGACAGTATGCTGGAGGTTTCCACCAGGAACGTGAAGAAGGTCCCCGCCCTGAGGGGAAAGACGGTGGTCAACCTCTTCTTCGAAAACAGCACGAGGACCCGCATCTCCTTCGAGCTGGCGGCAAAGAGGCTTTCCGCGGACCTGCTCAACTTCTCAGGAAGCTCCTCGAGCCTCTCCAAAGGGGAGACCTTCCGGGATACGGTTCAGAACATCGAGGCGATGCATCCAGACATCTTTGTGATCCGTCACGCCGCCTCGGGCTCTGCCCAGTACCTCTCCTCTTTTACCAAGTATTCCGTGGTGAACGCCGGAGACGGAGCCCATGAGCACCCCACTCAAGCCCTCCTGGACGCCCTGACGATCCGTCAGAAGAAGGGCTCTCTGGACGGTCTGAAGGTCACCATTGTCGGAGATGTCCTCCACAGCCGCGTGGCCAGGTCCAACATCTTCCTGCTCAGGAACTACAACACCCGTATCACCCTCTCCGGGCCGGTTCCCCTGGTTCCTGAAGAGTTCAAGGAGCTGGGCGTGGAGGTCGAGTACGACCTGGACAAGGCCTTAGAGGGGTCCGACATCGTCATGATGCTCCGGATCCAGAGGGAGCGTCTGAGCGGGATCTTCTTCCCCAGCCTGAGGGAGTACAGGAAGTACTACCAGATGACCCCGGAGAGAATGAAGAGGGCCGACAAGAACGCCCTCCTGCTCCACCCCGGTCCGATCAACCGGGGAGTCGAGCTGATGAAAGAGGTGGCCGACGGGGAGCAGTCGGTGATTCTTGACCAGGTGACCAACGGGGTTGCCGTGAGGATGGCGGTGCTCTATCTGATCTCAGGAGGAACCAATGAGCTTGATCATTAAGAAGGGTCGGGTTGTCGACCCCGCCCAGAAGCTGAACGAAGAGACCGATCTCCTCATCGACGGGGGGAAGGTCGTCAAGATCGGGAAGAACCTCTCCGTTCCCGGTGCGGAAACCGTGGACGCCAAAGGGCTTCTGGTCTTCCCCGGACTCATCGATATGCACGTTCACCTGAGGGAACCGGGTTTCGAATACAAGGAGACCATCGCCAGCGGAGGCCGTGCCGCCGCCGCGGGAGGTTTCACCTCCATCGCGGCCATGCCCAACACCTTGCCCATGAACGATAACGAAGGGATCACCTCCTTCATCGTCGACAAGGCCGCCGCGGAGTCTCCGGTCCGAGTCTTTCCCATCTCGGCGGTGAGCCGGGAGCAGGAGGGCAAGGAGCTTGTCGAGATGGGCTCTATTGTCGAGGCCGGAGCGGTCGCCTTCTCGGAAGACGGCTTTCCGATCCGTTCCCCCCTCATCCTCCGCAGGGCCCTGGAGTTTCAGAAGACCCTGGGCAAGATCATCATCGAACACGCCGAGGACCTCGTTCTCTCCGGCGAAGGGGTAGCCCACGCCAGCGCCTTTACCTATAAGTTGGGTTTGAAGGGGATCCCCTTCAGCTCCGAGACGGCCGCCATCGCCAGAGACATCGAGATTCTCAGGGAGTTCGGAGGGAAGATCCACTTCGCGCACCTCTCTTCCCGGTTCAGCGTGGAACTCGTGGAGAGGGCCAAGAGGGACGGTCTTCAGGTGACCGCCGAAGTCACTCCCCACCACCTTCTCTTGAACGAGGACCTCCTCTCCACCTACTCTCCCCTCTACAAGACCAAGCCCCCCCTGCGGGAGGAGAAGGATAGGCTCTCCCTGGTCGACGCCTTGGCCAAGGGGATCATCGACGTGATCGCGACCGACCATGCCCCCCACAGCCAGGACGAGAAGGAGTTGGAGTTCGATTTCGCTCCCTTCGGGGTCATCGGCCTCGAGACGGCGGCCGGGTTGATCTACGACCGTTTGGTCTCCACGAAGCTCATCTCTCTTGAACGTTTTGTCGAGGTGCTCTCCCTGAACCCGGCCAAGATCCTTGGCCTCTCCGGGAAAGGGACCCTCGCCGTCGGAAGCGATGGGGACGTCACGCTCTTCGACCCCGAGAAGAGTGTCGTCGTGGATTGCGAACGGTTCCAGAGCCTCGCGAGAAACACGCCTTTCCAGGGCTGGAAGGCTAAAGGCTGGCCTGTCATGACCTTCGTGGCGGGACGTCGGGTCTTTTAAACAGGGAAGGAGGGGGGTTGAAACGCCCCCTTCCTTTCGTGTATACTACCAACAAGTTGGCGGAGTAGCTCAGGGGTAGAGCAAGCGGCTCATATCCGCTGTGTCGGGGGTTCAAATCCCTCCTTCGCCACTTTCTTCCATCCATGTTTGCCCTCTACAGAAGAGTCAGGGAGAGCGTTCAAAAGGACGGCCTCATTTCTCCGGGGGACCGCGTTCTCGCGGCCTGTTCCGGGGGAGCCGATTCCACGGCTTTGGTTCTTCTCCTCATGAAGCTGAGAACAAAGATCCCCTTTACCTTGGGAATCCTCCACATCAACCACCGGTTGCGGCCGGAGAGCGATGGAGAGGAGGAGCATCTGCGGCGTTTCGCCGAACAGGTCGATCTCCCTCTCAGGGTTGTCCACTGGAATCCCACGGCAGGGGGAAACCTGGAAGAGAGGGCCCGGGAGTTCCGGTACGAAGCCTTCCGCCAGGAGAGGGAGAGGGGAGGGTGGGACAGCGTCGCCACGGCCCATACCCGGGACGATCAGACAGAAACCTTCCTCATGCGGCTCCTTCGGGGAAGCGGCAGCGAAGGCCTCGCCTCGATACCCAGGAAGAGGGAGGGGTGGATCATCCGCCCCCTCCTGGACATTCCCAAGGCCGAACTCCTTCTCTACCTCCAGAGGCTGGGGCTTCCCTTCCTGGAAGATCCCTCGAACTGTGATGAACGCTTCCTGAGAAACCGTGTCCGCCATCGTCTGATCCCCTTTCTCAAGGAGCATTTCACCGAAGAGGTGGAGCCGATTCTGGCCAGGGAGGCGGACATTCTTCGGGAGGAGAGCCTCTACCTGGAGGGGCAGGCCGAGGCTTGGTTGAAAAACCGCCTGAGGGAGGGCGACTCTCTGGAACTGGAAGGCTTCGAGGATCTCCCCCGTGCCTTGGCAAGGAGGGTCGTCAGGGCCTACCTGCTCCGGCTGAGGGGGAATCTGAGAAGGATCGAGAGGGTCCACTGCGAAGCGGTTCTCAGGATGAGAAACGGCGATCGGGTTTCCCTGCCCGATCTGGTCCTGGAGAGATCCGCTGGAAGACTTTCCCCCATGAGAGCTCAGAGCGTTCCCTTCCTCATCGTCTTGGCGGAGGGGCTCGGAGAGGTCACCCTTCCTACAGGGGAGAGGTACCTTCTGCGCCTCCTGGGAGAGGGGGAACCCCGCCCCTGCTTCGACGACTCCCGCCGAGCCCTCCTCGACTACGAGAGCGTAAGAGGGCCCGTCACCGTTCGCAACCGAAGGGAGGGGGACCGGATCAGACCCTGGGGTATGGGGGGGAAGAGGAGGCGGCTTAAAGAGGTCTTGAGGGAGAGGGGGGTCGACAGATTTTCCAGAGGCTGTTTGCCCCTCTTCGAAGATGGGGAAGGGGAGATTCTGTGGGTTCCGGGAATCCCGGTCTGTGAAAAGAGGCGGTTAACCGACGGGAGCCGAAGAATCCTGCTCATCGAGAGGGTTCCCTCCGGTGAGGAGTGAGCCCGGAGAGAGGAAGTCGCCGTAACGGGGAAGAAATTTCTCTCATTTTCACGTTTTCAGCATATATTATGTGTGAAGCTCACTTTAATAAGGAGGCCCCAATGCCCGCTCCAGGGAAGAGCGTTCTTGTCGCGGCAGAGAGGAGGGGGGGCGAGTCGATGGTGACCCTCTCCAAGGTCCTCCTTTTTCACCTCACCCCACCCGTTGAAGGCCTCTTCGCCCAAGGGCCCTGGGCCGTTAAAACCTACCTTCCCCAGGGCTATGGGTCTCTTCTCTCCGCAGGGTCTCTCTCCTGGGAGAGTTCCGCCGAAGGGGGGAAAAAGACCAAAGGGGATTCTTCATCGGAAGGGATGCCTGACTCTCTCCCCCAGGGAGAGGGTCGGCGTTTAGGAAGAACGGCTTCCAAAGAAGGGGAAAACCGTTGGTGTGTAAGAGAGAGCTATGTCCCAAGAAAAGGGAACCGTTCCTTCTTGCTTCACCTTTTCACTTGGGATATAATGCCGAATAAGAACGTTTAGGTTGGAGGACGATATGTTTTCAGATTGGATGATTGATTCCACCTACAACAAAAAGAAGGACGGGACCAAGTTTAAGTATACTCTCATTGGTGCCTTCATCTTTCATGCGGTGGCTTTCGGAGCAATCATCGTCGTTCCTTTGATGACCGCGCAGACCCTTCCGACCATCACTATCACGACGGCCTTTTTGGCCGCAACCCCGCCTCCCCCCCCTCCGCCCCCACCCCCGGCCAAGAAGAAAGTGAACAAAGAGGCCGAGCAGAAAAAGGCAGAAGAGGTTCAGACCAAGGAGATCAAAGCGGGAGCCTTTGCAGTCCCTCTCGAAGTGCCTGAAGAGATCGCAGAAGAGAGCTTCAGCGATTTCGGCGTTGAAGGCGGCGTCGAGGGCGGTATCGAAGGTGGTGTCGTTGGAGGCGTCTTGGGTGGCGTCTTGGGCGGCGTCTTAACAAGCGGCAACAGTGCGGATGAAGTAGAAAGAGCCCCATCTGTCCGTATCATCAAACCCCCCGCCATTATTCGGAAGGTGGACCCCACCTATCCTGAAGCGGCCCGTCAGGCGCGTATCACAGGCGTCGTTATCCTTGAGTGCCAGACCGATATTCGGGGAAACGTGAAGGATATCACCATCCTCCGCGGTCATCCCTTGCTGAACCAGTCGGCCATCGACGCCGTTAAGAAGTGGCTCTTCGAACCCATGGTCATCGACGGGGTTCCCAAGCCGGTGAAGTTTACACTCACAGTTACCTTTAGATTCCAGTAATAAGAAAACAAAAACTGCAGGAGGTTATCTCATGGGAGAGTTTACATTTATTGGAATGTGGCACAGCATGGGGGTGTTGGCAAAGACAGTCTTCATCACCCTCATCATCTTCTCCGTCTGGTCTCTCGCCGTAGGAATCGAGCGTTACTTTTTCTACAAAAGGACCCAAAAGCAATCTTCCCTCTTTCTGAAGATGGTTGAGAAGTACCTCTCCGAGGGTAAGATGGAAGAGGCCATTGAGTTGGCCAAGAACAAGAAGTTCAAAGACTCCCACGTCGCTCAGGTTCTCTATGCCGGTCTCCAGGAGCTTACATCCCAGGAAGCCATGGGTGCCAGCTACGAAGAGAAGATCGAATCCGCCAAACGGGCTATCGAGAGAGCTCGGGTCATGCGGATCGAGAAGTTGAAGAGGGGTATGACCATCCTGGCCACCGTCGGTGCCACTGCTCCCTTCGTCGGTCTCTTCGGAACCGTCTTCGGGATCATCAACGCCTTCCAGGGCATGGCCGCCACCGGATCCGGTGGTATCGGTGCCGTGGCCGCCGGTATCGCCGAGGCTTTGGTGACGACCGGTACCGGTATCGGCGTGGCTATTCCCGCCGTTTGGTTCTTCAACCTCTTTACCGCCCGTATCGAGATCTTCACCAACGAGATGGGCAACGCCGCTTCCGAGTTGATCGATTTCTTCATCAAGAAACACGGCAAATAAGCGGACCGGAAGAAAAATTCAATTAAGGGAGACAAAGAATGTCCAGCGGATATAATGCGGAACCGAACGTCGTCCCTCTGACCGACATTCTCCTGGTCCTCCTGATTATCTTCATGGTCATCACCCCCATGTTGAAGAAAGGGGTAGACGTGAAGTTGCCGGAAGCGGGGAACGTCATCACGGAGCCCCCGGAAGGGATCGACACGGTGTCGGTGAGGAAAGACGGAACGGTGTATTACAACGCTTCCCCTATCGATATCAGCAAACTGAACGATAAACTTCTGGAGTACGTGGAAGAGAAGAACCAGACCAAGGTTTTCTTCAAAGCCGACCAAGAAGGCGAGTACGGTAAGGTCGTGAACGTCATCAAGATTATCCGGGATTCCGGAATCGAGATGGTGGGGATCATTACCGACAAGAAGACCAAATCTTCCGACTGAGATCAGAAGCTCTCAGGGACAATCACCCTGAGTGAGAGGGGATGGGCCTTGACCTTGATGGTTGAGGCCCATTTTCCTTTTTCACCGTCGTAGTGATAAATCTGAGGCTCCGGCGTCTGGACGACCACCTCACCGATCTGGTGGGTCGTGTAGTACTTGACCTTGTCGATTCTCTTCGTAAAGAGCTTAGGAAGGTTGAGTACGATGGAGGGAAAAGAGAGACTCTCTATCAGGCAGAAGTCGAGGAGACCATCGTCGGGTTGGGCGTGAGGAGCGATGTAGGTGTTCCCGCCCCACTCCTTGAAATTGGAAAAGGTGATCAGGAGGGCTCCGGGGACGATCTGTCTCTTCTGCCCGTCCAGGAAGACCTCCGCCAGAAAGGGCGGCATCTTGATGTAGTTCGTGAAGGCGTACAGAACATACGGGGGAATCCCCCTGCCCAGAGGCTTCTCGTTGAAGTCCTTGGCGATCCAGGCGTCGAGGCCGATGCCGGCGATGTTGAAGAAGTAATCATCGTTGATCTGGCCCGCGTCGATGACTTTCACCCTTTTCTTCTTGAGAATCTCCACGGCCGTGGGGATGTGGGGGGGAATCTTCAACCCCCGGGCCAAGCCGTTGCCTGAACCTCCGGGGATGATTCCCAGGGGCTTATCCTTATAAAGGAGAGCCCTGGCGGTTTCGTTGATGGAACCGTCTCCTCCGAAGATGGCGAAGAGGTCGAAATCGTCGTAGTAGCGTTGGATGATCTCGTTTCCCTCTCCCTTATAGGAGGTGGTGATGATCTCGGGAGAGTAAACCTCGGAGAGTTCGCTTCGAAGATAGGCGCAAAGATCCCCCTTGTTCAGTTTCCCCGATTTGGGGTTGACAACAACGAGGATTCTCTCTTTCATCTTTTTCTCCCGGGAGATCTTCGGCCCCCATGGCCAAAGAGTCTGGATTATAAGCCAAAACGACTCCTTTATCAAGACGGGGGCTTAAGAAGCGGGCCTTGACAAAGGTGGCGGATAATTCCATACTTAACACTTTTTCAAGGAGGATTCCTCAATGAGAGACCGTCGTCGACTCTTTTTTCTCTTTCTCATGATCGCTTTTCTCGTCTCTTTGGCTTCTCCGCTATCCGCCTCCACCGTGGAGGAGGGGCATAAGAGCCTGGGAGAGCTTTTACCCCTCTGGTCGGCCATCCCCTTCGTGGGCATTCTCCTCTCCATCGCCCTCTTCCCCCTCTTGGCCCCCAAGTTTTGGCACCACCACTTCGGGAAGGTCTCCCTCTTCTGGTCGCTCCTCTTCTTTGTCCCCTTCTTCATCGCCTTCCCCGGAGAGGCCAAGCACGAGCTGGTCTCCATCATCTTTGTCGACTACATCCCCTTCCTCCTCCTCCTTTGGGCCCTCTTCACGATCTCTGGAGGGATTCTTCTGAAGGGTTCCCTCAAGGGGACTCCCGCCGTGAACACTCTCATCCTCCTTGTGGGAACCTTCCTCTCCTCCTGGGTCGGGACGACCGGGTCGGCCATGTTGATGATCCGACCCATCCTTCGGGCCAACAAGGAAAGAAAGTATAAGGTTCACACCATCGCCTTCTTCATCTTCTTGGTCGCCAACATCGGGGGGTGTCTGACCCCCCTCGGGGATCCCCCCCTCTTTCTCGGTTTCCTCCACGGAGTCCCCTTCTTCTGGACCATGGGTATGGCCCCTATCTTGGCCTTCACCTCTGCGGTTCTTCTGGTGATCTACTTCCTCCTGGACACCTTCTACTTCAAAAAAGAGGGTG
>JAMOAD010000018.1 GCA_023621955.1 Acidobacteriota bacterium | reverse complement strand
CTAGCCAAGAACCTCGGAGGAAGGGCAGAACCCTGGAAGAAGATCGAAGGAAGCTCTGTGGAAGTTCGTTGAACTTTTAATCGGCCGGGGGAGCGTGACCTTTCTCTCCCCCGGTTCCTCCCCTCATAGGGCTAGAAACGCCTGAACAGGGGGAAGGGTCCTCGAACACCCCAGAATTCCCTCTCCGCCGAGAGAATCGGTCTAAGGAGAGGCTCCTCTCTCCGCTTCTCCTCCCTGCGCAAACGGTAAAGGTAGCGTGGGACCAAGCCCTTTCGTCCGAGTTGAAGCCACCTGATCAGGGCCTTCCTTCTCAGGAGAGGTTCAGCGTAAGTGTTGGACATGAGGGCATAGGCTTCGGACAGGGAGTAAAGAAGCCCGTCCTGCCTTTTCGCGAGGGTCCGGTTTTCAGGGCGAAGGCGGAAGATGAGCCGTGGGACGAGGGCCAGAATGGCCCAGACCGATAAGCCCTGAAAGAGAAGGGAGAAAGAGCCCATCAGCGCTTCCCCTCTCCATTGGGAGAGAGCCACGGCGACACCTCCCAGGAGACGTCCCCCCTTTTCCAGGAAAAAGAGGGCATGGAGGGATGCGACCTCTTCTCTATGGAGAAAGCCTCCCCCTCCCTTGGCGAGTCTCCTGAGGGAGAGTATCGCCTCCAGTGTCCCTTTGATGGAGCTAAAGACCATGACCGTCCCGAGAAGAAGAAAAAGAGAACCGATCAACCGGACCCCCTTCGGGGGAGAGAGAATCTCTTTTAGAAGCTCCCCGTCGACGATGCCTCGGCCGAGAACTCCCCGAGAGAAGAGGGGGTCTCGACTCGGACGGGCCGCAAGCTCCAGCAGTTTGTACGCCTCCTGGGCCGAGAGAGAGGGGTTTTCAACGGCCACCCGTCCGGCCAGGGCCATGACCAAGGGGGCGGCGAAAGAGGTTCCCCGTGCGTTGTACCATCCCTTTCTATCGAAGATTCGGCTCCAGCCAGGAGCGGCCAAGTCGACATGCTTTCCGTAGTTGGAATACCCTGTCTTGAAGCCGCTCTCTTCGCCTACGGCGGCGACGGCCTTGACCTCTGGGTAGGCGGAGGGGTAAAAGGGCTTGTCGGTATTGTCGTTTCCCACGGCTCCGATCACGACAACTCCCTTTTTCTCCAGTGTCGCGAGGCGCTCCCGCTCCTGATTATCGGCAAGATAGGATCCAAAGCTGAGGTTCAGAAAGACCCGATGGTCAGGATGGATTCTCTTGTACTCAAGGACATCGTCCAACCGGAGGAAGAAGAGTCTAGGGTCGTACTCCCCGGGAAGGTTCCCAAAGGTGAGAGTCTGGACACGGCATCGAGGGCAAAACTTAGCGGCCACCGAGGCGACAAGATCGCCATGGGAGGGTTGGCCGGCTACCCACTCCCCTTTCGGTTCAAGGACAAAGAGCATGACATCGCTCTTCTGAGAGGGGGAACAAGAGGCGAGGAGGAGAAGCGAGAGGAGAAGAGGAACCCGACCGATCCAGGCCGGCATTCCTTCACTCTTCCTGATCGGGATTTGGCTTCTTTCGGCGGGGATTCACCTTGATAAGACCGATGGCCACAGGCACGGGAAGAAGGTACCAAGGTGTAGCCCCCAGAATGAGCAGAAGGGGAAAGGGAAAACGGTCGACAAAGAGCGGCTTGATCGTCTCGTTTTCCTCCCGGGCGCGTTTCCGGCGGGCAAAGCTGTAAAGAACCAGGGCGGCGAAGAGAACTCCGGCAAAAAGGGCTCTCCAGAGAGCCTTGATCACGTCAACCATATCGGGAATCACCTCAAAGGATCCTCGATGATACCGCCAAGCCACGGCTTTGTCAAAGTCCCAAGGGCCGCTCCGAGAGGAAGAACCGGTCAACCCCTTAACAGAAGGGAGCCCCCTCCCTATTGGATCCCCGAAGGGGTATAATCTCCGATGACAGAGTACCGAGACTCACCGGCAGCCGAATTTTGGGAGTCTTTTTTCTCCTATGTCCAACGTTTTCCCTTCCCAGCGGAAGAGGTCAGGGAGGCGGCTACCCTTAAGGTCGACCATACCCTGAGGGTCGCCGACTCCTCCCTCGCCATCGCTCAGGAGCTCTCGCTCCCGCCGAGGGAGCTTCTGCTCGTCGAAACCAGCGCTATCTTTCACGACCTGGGGAGGTTTCCCCAACTCCACCGTTACAACACCTTTCGGGATTCCCTCTCCCAAGACCACGCCCTCCTAGGGTACAGGGCCCTCAAGAGAGAAGATTTCCTCAAAGGGCTTATGCCGGAGGAGAAGAACGGAATCTACCAGGCCGTTCTCCTCCACAACCGCCTCTCGATTCCCGAAGCGGTTCCGGAGAGGGTGAAGATACTCCGGGACGCCGACAAGCTGGATGTTCTCGGAGTCCTGGTTGAACTCTACCTCTCCCCGGCGAAGAACCCCCTGGTTGCCCTTGAGCTCCCCGAGAACCCCGGATACAACCCCGCCCTTCTTGCAGGGTTCAGGGAGCACCATAGTTCTTCCTTCCAGAACCTCACCTGCCTGAACGACCTTCGCCTGGGCCACCTCTCCTGGGTCTTCGACATTTCCTACCCCTGGACTCTCAGGGAGATCCTTCGCCGAGAGTACCTAGAGACGCTTCTCTCCCTCCTTCCGAAGGACGGGGGGACCCAGGAGGCGCGAGAAGCTGTCGACACCGAGCTGATCCGGCGTCTCGGGATCGGTTTAAAGGAGAGCAGACCATGAGGGAATTCTTTGAACGGGCAAGCCTCTGGTGTCAGGACCGTCCCCGTATCCTGAGGGCGGCTCTCTGGCTCTATTTCCTTTGGGCCTTGGTTCACCATGTACAGGATCCTCTCTACCAGAGCCTCTTTAAACCCATCAACCTGGGAATCCACGAACTCGGCCACATCCTCTTCATCCCCTTTGGCATGACCCTGGAGATCTTTGCCGGTTCCTTCGTCCAATGCGTCGCGCCCCTGATCGCCCTTCTCCTCTTCCTTCGCCAGGAAGACTACTTCGCCATCTCCGTGGCCATAGGATGGTTCTCCACAAACCTCTACGATGTCGCCACCTACCTGGGCGACGCCCGGGCCCAGGAGCTTCCGCTGGTCTCCCCCTTCGCCGGCGAGCCCCTCCACGACTGGAACTACCTGCTCGGCAAGTGGCACCTTCTGGACCAAGACCAGGCCATCGCCTCGGGTATCCGCTTCTTCGCTTTCCTCTCCATGGCGGCGGCTCTCCTTTTCGGTGCCTGGTTGCTCTACGAGATGTCCCGCAAGCGTCCCCAACAGCCTCAGGGGCGCTCCTTCTACCGATGAGGGTTGACCCCACCCTCCCGACCGGGGTACTCTAAGGGATGAAGACCCCTATCCTCTACCTACACGGCTTCGCTTCGGGCCCTCTCTCCAAGAAGGCGCTTTTCTTCAAGGATCTCTGCGATCGGGATGGGCGGACGATCCTCATTCCCGACCTGAACCTCCCGGATTTCCATACCCTCACGATCACAAGAACCCTGGATACGTTGACCCAACAGGCGGCCCTCCTCCCCTCCCCGCCGGTCATCGTCGGATCGAGCCTGGGAGCCTACATGGCCACCCTTCTCACCGCTCAACACCGTTTTCCCGTGTCTGGTCTCTTCCTCATGGCCCCGGCCTTCGCCTTCACGAATCTCCTGGACAGACTCTACAAAGAGGAACTCCTTCGGTGGAGAAGGGAGGGAGAGTTTACCATCGACCACCCCGGCTACGGAAAGTCTCTTCCCCTGGCCTACGACTTCTACCTCGACGCTCAACGTTTTCCCCCTTTCCCGGAGACAGGAGACACCCTTTGCCGAATCGTCCAGGGCCGCCTGGACAAGGTTGTCCTCCCCGAGAACTCCCTTCTCTTCACCAAGGGGAACCCCTCCCGGGAGATCTTTCTCTTCGACGATGACCATGGCCTCCTCAACTCCCTGGAACCTATAGGCTCGCTCTTTCAGGGTTTCCTCTCGCTCCTGGACAAAAAATGAGCGCCTTCCTCGGTCCTCTGGATATTCACGCCCAGAGAATCGACAACTATGGAGACGCGGGATGGAGCTGGAGACTGGCTCGGGAATTCGCCTACCGCAAGACGGCAACCACCGTCCGTTTCTTCTTCGATGACCTGAGCTTGCTGAACCGGATGGAGCCCTCCCTATCGCCGGAGTTAACCCATCAGCGCGTGGAAGGAGTGGAGGTTTACGACATCAACCGCTTGACCGAAGAGGAGGCCGCCTCCATGGAGCGCCCCGATCTCCTTCTGGAGATCTTCGGAACAACACCCCCGGAGCGCCTCCACCCCTACCTCCTCCTTCCCGCCAAGCTCAGAATCCAGATGGAGTACCTTTCCGCAGAGCCTTGGGCGGTCGAATCCCACCTCCTCCCCTCGCCCCTGGGCTGGGGACCTGCGAGGTACTTCTACTTCTCGGGATTCTCTCCTGAAAGCGGCGGGATTCTCCTGGATTCACGCCTGGACGAGGACGCCAGAGAGATGAAGGCTGATTCTGAAGGAGCCCTGGCGAGGTCTCTCCAACCCTTCGGCCTCACCTCTCCACCCGACGGCAACCCCCTCAAGGTTTTCTTCTTCACCTATCAAGGTCACTACACGGGCCTGATCGAGGCCTTCAAGAGGTACAAACGACCGGTCCTTCTCTTCCTCCTTGGCAGGGAGTCTCTGCTCTCCCTGGAGGAGGAGTTCGGCTCCCCTCTCCTCCCCGGAGAGATTCGACGGCAAGGCTCCCTCACACTCCTCCCCTTCCCTTTCCTCCCTCAGAGAGAGTTTGACCGCCTCATGGCCCTCAGCGACCTTCTCTTCGTGCGGGGGGAGGACTCTCTGGCCCGAGCGGTTCAGCTCGGCAAGCCCTTCCTCTGGCAGGCTTACCGCCAGGAAAACGACTACCAGCTCGTGAAGGTTGAGGCGTTCCTGAAACACTGGAGCTCCCTGGCCCCTCCGGGAGCTCTTGAGTCTTTCCTCCCCCTATGGTATCATTACAATCGGAAATTCGAGAATGAGGGTGCTTTGAGTGCCGAAGAAGGGGATATCCTTTTGGAATCCCTGGAAGAGTTGAGCTCGGCGGTGAAATTCCTCTCCCACAGCGTTCGGTCGAAGGCCGACCTGGTTGAGAAATTCACCCAAGCCCTCGAGAATCTTTCTAAAGGAGTGACGTTTCAATATGAAGGAAGCGCAGGACCTAAGAGCAGGAAACACGGTTAAGATCAACAACGAACTCTTTCTGATCACCCACTACGACTACCATAAGAGTGGACGGAACGATTCGGTCGTCAAGTACAAGCTGAAGAACCTGAGAACCGGGGCCCCCTCGGACGCCATCTACAGGGCTTCCGACAAACTCGATCAGATCGTCTTGGACAAGAGGCCCATGCAGTACCTCTACAAATCCAACGACACCTATGTCTTCATGGACCAGGAAAACTATGAACAGATCGAGATGACCGTCGATGACCTCGGCGACGCCACCTACTTCCTCAAGGAAGAGATGGAAATCGAAGTCCAGATGTACGACTCGAAGCCTGTGGGCGTCGAGCTGCCCATCAACGTCGAACTCAAGATCACCTTTACCGAGCCCGGCAACAAGGGTGATTCCAGCGGTCGAGTTCTGAAACCCGCCAAGCTTGAAACGGGGTATGAGGTTCAGGTTCCCCTCTTCTGCAACGAAGGGGACATCATCCGAATCGATACCAGAACCGGCGAATACGCCAAACGCGTCTGAACGAATCTTTCCGCCATCCGGAGAGGGCGGTGGTCAACTGGCCCCCGCCCTCTCTTCCAACTTCTCAAACCACACGAAGGTCGAGTAGAAACCCGTTCCCTTGTATGTCGCCGAAGGGGTATCGTCGGTGAAAAGGTTCGGAGAATAACCGGCCTGACTCTCCCAAGGGGCCTTGTAGATCAGGATCGCCCCTGAGGGAACTTCGTTCTTCACCTCCAGCGTCATCTCCGCGGCGCCTCTCTGGTTAAAGACCCTTACCCTGTCTCCGGATTTCAGGTCCGCCTTCCTCGCCTCCTCGGCGTTGACGAAGACTCGGTCCGGGAGAAAGTTGGTCGTGATCTTGAAGAACTGAGAAGAGACCAGGTCCCTGTGACCGGGAGAGATCAGCCGATAGGCCCCTTCCGGAACAACCTCGCAATCTAAGAGCGGCTCCTCCGGCAACTCCCCTTCTGGGGGAAAGAAGAGGGTGATCGGCTCATCCCCGACCGGCTCCTTGCGAAAGGGAACGAAACCCTCTCTCAGCAGTTCCTCCTTGTCGAGTCCCGCGCGGCTCAGATAACCGGAAATCAACTCTTCGTCGCTCTCTTGAAGTGAAGGATCCTCTAGCTTCAAAGCCTTCGCGATCTCCCGGAACTGATCCGTGAGAGAGCGGGAGAGGTGGAGGGGCTCCACGGCCCTCTGGTTGACCTGAAGGAAAGGGTGCCAGGGCGACTTGACAAGGTCCGAGTGCTCGAAGAAGGATGTGGAGGGGAGGATCAAGTGGGCGAACTTCGTCGTATCGGTGAAGAAGAGATCCGAAACGATCACCGTCAGACCCTCCTTCATCAGAGCGGCCTTCACTATGTTCGAGTTAGGGTGCGTGGAGACTGGGTTGGCGTTGAAGACGAAGAGGACTTTGACCTTTCCTTCATCAATCCAACGGAAGAGCTCGTGGGTAGGGTATCCCTCCCTGAGGGCGCCGCCTGCTAAATACCGCTCCCCCTCCCCCTCCTCGTCGCGCTGGTAGGAGAGTCCATAACCGATCAGCGCGGCCAGAGAGGCGACGGCCCTGATCGTCTCGCCTCCATGGTTGTACCTCTGCAGTCCCGCTCCAACGACGAAATAGCCGGGGCCGTTTCGCAGGAGGCCCAGAAGTGTCCGTCTCATGCTCTCCTGAGAGATCCCCGTGATCTCCGCGGCCTCCTCAAGAGAGACCCTCTCAAGAAGCCAACCTTTGAGGCGCTCTCTCTCCTCTGCCCGCACAAACCCTTCCGGCTCGTTCTCCCAGCTCTCTTCCAGGAAGATTCTGGCCATGGCCCAGGCGAGGTAGTGATCGGTTCCCGGACGGGGGCGGAGGATATCGTCGCTGTCTTTGAGGGTCACCGTCTTGAGGGGATCGATGGAGAGGATTCTCACCTTGTGTTTGAGAACAAGGAACCAATGGTGGAGGGAGGACCATTTCGGGTTCGTTCCCCAGAAGACCACCTGCTTCATCTCAGCGATTCTCCGCGGGTCCATTTGCCGGTCTGCCCACCCCATGGCTTCCAAGGCTTTTTCTCCGTTTCCCCTACAAAAGCCCGACCGGAAGGGGTAGGCGTTTAAGGCCCCCATGATCCTCTCGGGAAAGAGTGTGGAGAGGAGCCCCCGGTTCCCCCGTCCTGTCAGGAACGCGATCTTACCCGGGTTCTCCTCAACAGTCCGGGCGACTCTTTCCAAGGCCTGGGACCAATCCACCGGCTCCCATCGGAACCCGGCGCCGGCCATAGGGCTCTTGATGCGGTAGGAATGGTAAAGGTACTTGAGGAACTTGTTCCCCTTGGGGCAGAGAAGCCCAGAGGTGATCGGATGCTCCTCGCAAGGGTTGATCTCCTTCAGCTCCTTCCTCTGAACAACGCTCTCCATGAGACAAGCATCGAAACAACCTGTCGAACAGGTAGACCAAACGTGAGCCATTCTACTCTCCCTCTTCGGACAGGAGAACCTGCCCGGGACAACCGACAAAGAGACAACTACCCTCTCGGAACCAGCCTGTCAAGATTATACTCCCTTTCCGTAGAGGACCGGAGAGGATCTCGCATACTCTTTCATCAAAACACTCGATTCGAAGCTCCCCTCGGGGGAGCAGAAGGCGAAAGCGCCCCTCTCCCAGCCTCTCGACCCTCCAGGGGTTGACTCGAACCCTCCCCAGCCAGGGAAATTTCGGCAGGGAAGCGGAGCCGTCGAGCTCCCCCACCCGCTCTATCCCCCAGAAGCCTCTCCCCTCAACCTTAGCCTTCTCCTCGGTCTCTCGGAACAAAGGCTCGAGGACTCTCTCCTGAAGGGAGAGGGGAAGGGATCTTCCCAAACCCGCCGAGAGAATCCTCGTATTGATGAGCTCCTTGCGCAGACCTGCCCAGAGGAGAGGTCCCGAGCTGGTAAAGGCGATCCGGTAGGGAGGACCCACCCTTTCGAGAATAAGGGTTTGCCCCTCCTGGAAGAGGAAGTCTAAAAGCCTCTCGGGAAGGAACTCCGCAGATCCTTCTCCGAAGTCTCCCACCCCTGCCAGGGGGAGAAGGCCCCTCTCCGCACTCCTGGAGAGGCGAAAGAGCTCCTCCTCCCTTCTCAGGGCCCCGATCCTCCCTCGAAAGAGTGTCCGATCCCCTCGGGAGAGCGAGAACCGCTCCAGAATCTCCAGAGCCAGGGTGATCTCCCCTCCCTCCCGGTAGAGCCTCGAAGCGAGGGAGGGAATGTAGAGAGGCGCCCCTGGACGGCTTGAGGCTATGCCGTAAAGTTCCGCCCCCTCCAACGGTTCCCCCACTCTCCAGGCGAGAAGGGAACCGGCCAGTTCGGGAACCCTCCAACTCCGGGGGAGACGCTTTGCCCCTTTCTTGAGAAGGGTGACGGCCCTCTCAGGCTCGTTGTCGCTCAAGAGCCTGGCCCCGATCAGGTAGGCCTCCTCGTTGAAGGGATCCACCTCCACAACGGTATCGAAAGAGTCGCCAAAGGAGAGTGGGGCGCGCCCCCTGCCCTCCCTACGGCGTCCGTAGCCGACCGCCGCCTTCGCCATGAGAAGGTCCGCGGCCAACTCCTCGTTCCCCAAGGAGAAAGTACGGATGAGGCGGCCCAAGGGGGTGAACGTCTCCCCCGACGAACCTTCCCGGCCCCTTCGGTTGTGGAGAGAGAGAAGGGCCGAGAGAGACCACATCAGCAGAAGGAGGAGAACCGGGAGGGACCTTGCTCTCATAGCTCTCGTCGGCGGAAGAGGAGAGAGGCAAGGAAAAAGAGAAAACCGCCGTAGAAGAGGGCGTAGAGGGCGGTTGAGAGGTAGATCTCCCCTGGGAGAGGGAGGCCGTAAAGCAGTTCGGTCTTCCTGTCGAAGAGGGAGAGGTCCGGCAGGAGGAGGGAGAGCCCCTGAACAACCTTCCCCAGGAACCCTCCTCCCGAAGCGGAGGCCTCGAGCCCGCTCCGAAGGAGCTGCCCTATCAGGCTCAGCAGGAGAAAGAGGGTGGAGGCGATGGAGCGCGAAAGGGTTGCCGAGAGAAGAAGGGCCAAGGAGGTGAGAACTCCCGCCCGGAGAAGGGAGAAGAAGAGGTGCTTTCCCAGGGGAAGGAGCCAGGGCGCGCCGAAGAGAAGCCGAAGAAAGAGGGAGGCGGAGAGAGAGAGCGTCAGTTCCAAAAACAACAAGACCCCCATGAGAGTCAGCCAGTGGGCCGCAAGCCACTCCTCCCTCTTCAGAGGCCTCGTGAAGAGGAGGGAAAGGCTTCCCCGTTCCCTCTGACGGGAGAGCGCCGCGGTGCCGTAGACCAGAAGGAAGAGGAGGGGGACGAACTCGAGGGCGAAGAGAATCCCAGGGTGAACAACCTGCTCCCCCCCGCCGGGAACCATCTCCTTGAGAAGGAGCAACCCTGGGAAGAGGGAGAGAAGGAGAATCGCGACGAAGAGGAAAAGGTTCTCCCCGAGCAACTCTCGGAACAAGAGCCCCAGGGCCGACCGAAGCCCCCTCATCGCCAGAGGTCCTCCAGATTTCTCCTGACACTCTTTCGGACCGACAACAGCTCTCCCCCACCCTCTTTCAGCTCACTCAGAAAGCGCCAGAGGCCTTCTTGCCCCTGGATTCGGGAAAGAGTTCTCCCTCCAGGAGGAGTCCCCTCTCTGTATTCAACCTCATAGGGGGCCTCGCCGTCGATCTCCGCCAGGGTTTTGTCCATGACCACCCCTCCCTCCCTCAGGCACAGGATGTGGGTCGAAAGCTCTTCCACATCGTCCAGATCCTGAGAGCTCATGATCACGGTCTTGCCTCGACGGCGGATCTCCACGAGAACATCCTTGAGGGCTCTTCGGCCCGGAGGATCGAGGGCGCGGAAGGGTTCGTCAAAAAGAAAAAGCTCCGAATCCTGGAGGAGAATCTGGGCGATGGCCAACCGTTGAACCATACCCTCCGAGAAGGTCTTCACCTTTCTGTCACGGACTCCGTGGAGGTCGAAGAGCCTTAAGAGGTCGTCCACCTCCGGGGTCTCTCCGAAAGGGGACAACCGCGACAGGAAGTGCAACTGCTGGAAAGCCGTCTGGTGGGGGAAGAAGGCCGGATGCTCCGGAAGGTACCCTACCATGCCCTTCCCAACCGCCTCCTGGGGAGTGGTTCCAAAGATTTCCACCCTCCCCTCTTGAAGGGAGATCAATCCGGCGATGACCTTGAGAAGTGTCGTCTTTCCGGCTCCGTTGGAGCCGATGAGCGAATAGAAGGAGCCCCGGGGAACCCTAAGGTTGACTCCTCTAAGAGCCTCTCCGAATTTCCGGTAGCGTTTGACCGCTCCCTGGACGAAAACGGCGGGGCGGGAATCCGTCAAAACCTCACTGGTCCCTTCCATACTGGTAACGGTCCTCGAGAATATCCTGGCTCTGCCACTCCCGAATCCACTCTTCCACGGCAAAGATCTTGTACTTTCCGTCTTTCACAGAGCAGATCACCCGTTCCAAACCGGCGTTGATGATCATCTTCTTACAGATGAAGCAAGGGAATGCGTCCAGAGGCTCCCCGTCTTCCCTTCGACATCCAAAGAGGTAGAGGTCTCCCCCCAAGAGGCTGACTCCTGCGCGCGCGGCGTTGATGATGGCGTTCTGTTCCGCGTGAACCGAGCGACAGAGCTCGTACTTGCTCCCGGAGGGGATGTTCAGTTCCCTCCTGAGGCAGTGCCCCCAGTCCAGGGAGCTCTTGGTTCCACGGGGGGCGCCGACATAGCCGGTAGCCACGATCTGGTCCTCCCTGACAATGATGGCCCCCATAAGGACCTTGAGACAAGTGGAACGAGCGGCGACCTCCCGGGCGATGTTCAGGTAATAACGTTCCTTCGATGGTCTATCCACGGCTCTTCCTCTCCTTGTTGACGTTCTCGATGATCTCTCTCATCTGGGTGTGGATGATCCCGTTCGAGGCGAGGCACTCCCCATGGAAGGGGTCGAAAGGACGACCGGAAAAGTCCGTGATCATCCCCCCCGCCTCCTCCACTAAAAGGGCCCCGGCGGCCGTGTCCCAGGGATGGAGCTTCAGCTCCCAGAAACCGTCGAACCTCCCCGCCGCCGTGTAGGCCAAATCCAGGGCGGCGGATCCACAACGTCGGACAGCCTGTGACTTAAAGATGAAGGTGTTGAAGTAATCGACGTTGTTCACCGAGGAGTCCCGAAGATCGTAGGGAAACCCTGTGGCCAGGAGAGACTTGTTCAGGTCAACCTCACCGGAAACAGTAATCCGGTCCTCGTTCAGATAGGCTCCTTCCCCCCGAAGCGCCCAGAACATCTCCCCCAGCATAGGGGAGTAAACAACCCCAACCTGAGCCTGACCGCCCACCAGAAGGGCGACGCTGACGGAGAAGATCGGCAGAGAGTGGGCGTAGTTGGTCGTGCCGTCCAGGGGGTCGATCACCCAGAGGAACTCCTTGTCCCTCTCCAGGCTGAGGCTCTCCTCACCGAGAATCGAGTGGTCCGGAAAGGCGTTCTGGATAATCTTCGAGACGATCTCCTGGCTCTTCAGATCCCTCTCGGTCAGAAGGTTGATCTCCCCTTTGTACTCAACCTTAGGCTTCAGGGAGAAGTTCTCCTTCAGATAGTTTCCTCCCTGGTAGGCGGCGTTCTTAGCCACCCCCAAGGCCTTCTTAGAGTCCCAGTTCATCGGAGATCCTCCTCATCGATTCCAGGCAAAGGGCGATAAACTCCTCAACGCTCATATTCAAGCGGCAACACTCCTTGATACTCTCCCGGTTCGCTCCCGCGGCGAAACGCTTCTCTTTGAACCGTTTCATGAGGAAGGGGAGATCGATCCCCTGAAGGCTTCGGGAGGGGTGCATGAGAGCGGAGGCCGTAATCAGCCCGGTCACGGGATCACAGCTGAAGAGCGCCCAATCCATCTCCGTCTGGGGCCGATTCTCCTCCCTTCCGGCATGACGTTCCACGGCCTGGAGTATCCCCTGGTCTTCCACGCCGTTTTCGCTCAGGATCCGAGCGCTCTCGAGACCGTGACGCGTGAGGTCTTCCCCGAGACAATCGTAATCGATGTCATGGAGAAGACCGGCAAGAAGCCATCTTTCGGGATCTCCCTTCAGTGAAGACGCCAACCCCTCCATACAAGCGCCCACAGCCAAGGAGTGTTTGATCAAATTCGGATTCTTCAGGTAACGGGCCAGAAGGGCCCGGGCCATCTGCGACGTCATACCAGCCACCTCCATCTTGGATTATAACACACCCGCCGCCGGGGTCGCAGATGGCCTCGCCTCCCAGACCATTCCCCCTTTCTTCACGGCGCCTCTTGGGTCTCTTGATCCCCGGTTTCTCCCCTAGGGAAACCCACCATCCTTTCCCCTCTTCAAACGAAAGCATCTCCCCTCAAAGCGTCTATTTAAACTGTCTCCTAGGGTTATGTCTCAAAAGCCCTGTGAGAAACATCGCCTAGGAGAGGGATGTAGGCAGGAGATTTCCAAGAAGAGAGTTCCGGTTGAGATTTTATCTTTTGTTTTTATAATTTGCGCTTGACATTATAAGTTCTATATAGTACTGTCGCATATAGGATTGGAGGCGGACCCGTGACGGAGAAAACGCAAGGCGGTTTCTTAATCTCTCAGATAAAACAAATTAGCGGGAGAATTTTCGATAAACTGCTTGTTGGTTCAGGCATAGAAGCGTTTAACAGGGCTCAGGGACGAATTCTCTATGTTTTATGGCAAGCGGATGGCGTTCCTATCGTCGAACTATCCCATAAGACCGGTTTGGCGAAAACGACTCTCACCAGCATGCTCGATCGAATGGAGAGCGCCGATCTGATTACGCGAGTATTCGATAAAACGGACAGGCGGCAAATCCGTATCGCCCTTACCGAGAAGTCCCGCCAGTTGAGCGATGCCTACGACAAGGTCTCCCGTGAAATGAACGAAATCTTTTACGCCGGGTTTACAGATGATGAGATTTTCGCTTTTGAAGAGACTCTAGGGCGAATCCTAAAAAATCTAAACGAAAAGGAGCGAAGGACATGAAAAAGTCTATCCCCATTTCCAACCATTTTTGTCCCCAGACGCTGTTTATTTACGGCACTTATAAAGAGGACGGAACGCCGAATTTCGGGTTGTTTTGTTGGTTCAGCTACTATTTCGATAGAGAAATGGGCGTAATGGCCTGCATCGGCGGCAACAAGCTGACCAGAGACCGTATCCATGAAACGAAAGTCTTTTCCGCCAATCTCGTCACAGAAGAGTTGCTACCGTTGGCAGATTATTTTGGAAACATTGAGGGGTATAGTGAGGGGAAAATGCGTGTCCCCGTTGAAACGGAAAAAGGTCGGCTTCTGAACGTCCCGGTTCTCGCGAAAAGTCCCTGGGTCTTTGAGCTGGAAGTCGATCGCTCCCTTCCCCTGGAAGGCGGCGAGGTGTTGCTCTGCAAAATCAGAAATGTTCTTGCGGAAGAACTCTTATGTGACGAAACCCTAAGCCTTGAAAAGCGGATGGAGACAATACGTCCCGTGCATTCCATCCGCCAAAGCTATTTCAGATGGGATGGCACCGAGTTTGGTCCCTGGGGTGAGCCGATGCAAAAGGTTCTCAACGATCTGAAGGGAAGGTAAAACCTATCATGAACGAGAAGATGAAGAAGGGAATCCGCTCCCTGATTGAAAAAGCGAAACATGT
>JAMOAD010000308.1 GCA_023621955.1 Acidobacteriota bacterium | reverse complement strand
TGCAAGCGAGCGGCGATCATCTTCATGGTCAAGCTTTGAACTCCCGTGTTCGAGAGGATGGAGAGGGCGGCCTCGGCGATCTCTCTCTGGCGGGGGGAAAGCAAGTAAGCATTAACTAACATGAGAAGACTATACCCCTCCCCGGAGGGATTGTCAAGAATTTTTTTGAAGAATCGATTCCCCAGAAGGGGTCGTTTCTTTCAAAACTCTTGACGGGAAGAGGGAATCCTCTTTATAATCGTTTCAGTACCAAGGGGGGAACATGTGGAGCGGAATCACACCTACGGGTTTTTCCCAGGAGAAGGTCCCTTCTCAGGGTGGGGAAATCTCTCCTGTCACGAAGATCGCCCTGGAGGTGATGGCCCTTCTTCAGAAGACCTCTACGCCTTTAGAGGAGATCACGAAGAAAATTCTCCTTGATCCCGCCCTGACCTTGGTGGTCATCAAGGGGGCCTACGGTGAGAAACGGGAGGGAAACGCCCACTTGACCCTGACGGAAGCCATGGAAAAGCTGGGTTTCTCTGCTCTCAAGACCCTCCTCTCAGAGTTTTTTACCAGGAGCCTCTACACGAGAAACAGGGCGCTTCAGATGCTTCTTTGGAAGCACAGCCTCACCGTGGCCTTGGCGACGGAGAAGATCGCAGGAGCCATCGGGTTGGAGAGAGAAGAGAGCTACCTCTGCGGCCTTCTCCACGACGTGGGCAAGTGTCTCCTCTACCGGCGGGACCCCGAGAGGTCCATGGAGATCCACTCCCTGGGTCTGGAGGGCTTGCTGGAGAGGGAAAACGGTATTTGGGGGGTTACCCACCCCCAGGTCGGCCACCTCTGGATGAGCGACGCTTTGGGAGAGACTCTCCTAGGCGATGTTCTCCTCTACCACCACAACCCGGAACTCTACGGGGGGGATTCCCCTCTCCCTCGGCTCGTTGCCTGGGTTGACCGGCGATCCTATTCGAAAGACCTCCTCTCCCCTGCGGGAGCCTTCGAGGAATCTGAGAGCCTTCTGACGCCGCTGGGTGAGGAGGTGGAAGAGATTCTGAAGGACGTGGAGAGGGAGAGAAACGGTCTCGTCGCCTCTTTCCAGTAGGGGAGGCTTACTCTTTCGAGGTCTCCCTTCCCAGACGACTATGTTTCTTCCCGTAACCGAAGTAGATTCCCAGGCCGATGGCCATCCAGAGAATCAACCTTATCCAGGTGTCGCCGGGAAGAGAGAACATGAGGTAGAGGCAGGAGAGAATTCCCAAGATCGGGACCAGCGGAACCGCGGGGGTTCGGAAGGGACGGGGAAGGTCCGGACGGGTTTTTCTCATGACCAGGACTCCCGCGCAAACGATCACGAAGGCGAAGAGGGTTCCGATGCTGACAAGCTCACCGACGATGCCGATGGGGAGTAACGCGGCGCAGAAGGCGATCAGAATCCCCGTGACCAGGGTCGTCACATAGGGGGTTCTGAACCGGGGGTGAACCTTGGCCGCCGCCTGGGGAAGAAGCCCATCCTTGGCCATGGTGTAGAAGATTCTGGGTTGGCTTAGGAGCTGGACGAGGATGACCGAGGTGAGTCCGGCGATGGCTCCGATCTTGACGACCGGCCTAAGCCAAGGAAGGCCCATGGCGTTGATGGCGATGGCGACCGGGGCGGCGTCGTTGAGCTTCTGGTAGGGAACGACACCGGTCATCACGAGGGCGACCAGGATGTAGAGGATCGTGCAGACGAAGAGGCTGGCGAGGATGCCTATGGGCATGTCTTTCTGAGGGTTACGGGCCTCCTGGGCGGTGGTGGATACGGCGTCGAAGCCCAGGTAGGCGAAGAAGATCACTCCGGCTCCCCGGAAAACGCCGCTGATTCCATAGAATCCGAAGGTCCCGGTGTTGGCGGGGATAAAGGGCTTCCAGAGAGAGGGTTTCAGGAAGAAGAGGCCGGCCAAGATGAAGATGAGAACGACGAAAACCTTGAGGATGACTACGACCCTGTTCACGCCGGCTGATTCCTTGATGCCCCGGAGAAGAAGGAGGGTGATGGCCAGGACTACCAATGCCGCGGGGAGGTTGAGAAAGGCCCCAGTGGCGCTCCAAAGGTTGGTCTCAGGGTTGAAATCGTAAGGCGCCCGGGAGAGGGCTGCGGGGAGTTGGAGCCCCAGATCCGCCAAGAAGCTGACCACGTAGCCCGACCAACCGATGGCGACCGCGGTGGCGCCGAGGGAGTATTCCAAGATCAGGTCCCATCCGATGATCCAGGCGAGAAACTCTCCCAAAGTCGTGTAGGCATAGGTATAGGCGCTTCCGGCGATGGGGATCATGGAGGCGAATTCTGCGTAGCAGAGTCCGGAGAAGGCGCAGGCCAAGCCGGCGAGGATCAGGGAGAGGACGATGGCCGGCCCCGCGTATTGGGCGGCGGCGTGACCGGTGAGAACGAAGATTCCGGCTCCGATGATCCCTCCGACTCCGATGAGGGTCAGGTCTAAGGGGCCGAGAACCCTTCGGAGGGGGTTCTTTTCGGACTCGAGCTCAACCCGCATAGATTCAATGCTTTTCGTCTGAAACAGTCTGTTCATGGCCACCTCCGGGTTCAACATTATAGTTAAGGGGAGAATGAGAGTCAAACGACTTGATAGAGAACAAAGAAAAAAAAGAGAAGCCTTGATTTTTTTACAGATTGTTTATACAATGCTTAATCCACTTCAGGGAGGTTACCTATGAACAAAATGGATCTGATCGTAAAGATCGCCAAAGACACGGGGATCACCAAAGCCCAGGCGGGAAAAGCCGTCTCCGCCATCATGGATGGAATCACCCACTCTCTCAAAACCGGAGGCTCCGTGACCTTGGTTGGTTTCGGTACCTTCAAAGTCGTCGAAAGAAAAGCTCGCAAAGGGATCAAC
>JAMOAD010000354.1 GCA_023621955.1 Acidobacteriota bacterium | reverse complement strand
AGGGTACGAACAAGGAGAAGCAGAGCATAAAAGCTTTCGCGGTTTTCGCACATTTCGCGGTTAGAAATACAACGGACACTCCGTTTTAGAAGCATGAACCGCGAACAACGCGAACGGTACGAACAAGGAAGGCTACAAGGGACACTCCCTTTTTCATATCGGGCACGCCGTTGAAATTTCGAAAAAAAATGAGCGTTTCGACTCCCCGCCCTCCCTTGCCGAAGCTTTCACCTCCCCCCCTCTTCGTGGTAGGATCATCTCTTAAAGGAGGTTTTCCTGAGTGATCGGCTTTCATTTGTTTCTCTCCTTCGTCTTTTTGATCTCCACATTCCTTCTCGTTTTCTCTCTCCGTAAGAGGCTCTCCTCCCACAGGGAAAGTCTCAAGAAGATGGCTGACCGCTCCGGAGGCCGTCTCGTACCGTCTCGGTCCTGTGGGACGGTGCCGGAGGGGACGGAAGAGGGGAGAACCTGTTCCAAGCCTCTCGCCTCACTTCTCTCAGCCATCTCAGACCTGCGGGGAGAGTTCAACGGCACCCCTTACCGTTTCCGCTTCACCCCCAAATCCAGGAACTCCCCCCCTCAGGGGACGGTCACCTTTCTGGTTCCCCAGGGGCTCGCCGGAAGCGTGCGCAGGGAGGGGAAGTTCGACCGTTGGGGCAAGAGCATCGGCCTGAACAGAGAGATCCAAACCGGAGACTCCGCCTTCGACACCTCCTACTACCTCTCCGGAGAGCCTGAGGGCCCCTTCTCCCTCCTCTTCTCCCAGAGCCAATGTCGGCAGGCCATCCAGAACCTCTTCTCCCTCCCCTTTCCCCTCAAGGAGGTAATCTTCTCCCCGGAGGGTCTCACCCTCGCCTTTACCCCCTTCAGGGAAGAACACCTGGAGAGCTTCGACCCCCGGCTCTGCGCCCCCGACGCCCTCACACTCCTTCAAGAGGCCTCGAAGCTTCCCCTGATCCCCTACGGGTTAGTGGTCCCCCCCAAGAGGAGCTCCCTACCCCTCTTCCTCCTCTCGGGTTTCCTGGCCTTGGGGGGAACCGTCGCCCTGATCGTCGGCCTCACCCTCTACCCCCCCCTAGACAAGAGTTTCCTTCTCGGCTCACTGCGCTACGTTTTTCCCCTTCTCTTTCTCTACCTCTTCTTCGCCTTTCACTTCCTCAAAGGGCACCCCCAGAGCCATATCCGCTTTTTCCAGCTCTTCCTCCTCTCCCTCCCGGCCTTTTTCCTCTCCGGGACAGGCTTTTTCGCCTACGGGAACGGAGCCCTGGACAAGAGCGAGCCCGAGACCTGCCAGACCCTGATCGTGGACAAGACCATCACGAAGAACAAGAACTCCTACACCTACACCCTTCTTCTACTCTCCTGGCGACACCCCGGGGGAACCGAGAGAATCAACGTGGACCAGGAGATCTTCACGGCCTCCCGTCAGGGAGACGGAGTGGAGGTCACGACCCGTCAGGGGCACTTCAAGGCCCCCTGGGTGGAGAGGGTCAGCCTCCTCTCACCGAAGGGGCCTCTCTTTTGAGGAAGGCGGCATCACGAAGGGAGCCGCCGGGACCCTTCTCTTATTTGTAGCAGGTCAAACCCACGCTCTCGCACTTGTAGATATAGACGGAGGCGGAGTAGCAGGCGGTCTCCTGGGTGTCCGTGAAGACGATGTTCACCACATGGGTTCCCATAGGAACAGTCCAGTCGACCTTCTCCCCGTAGGTGACGGTGCCGAGGGTCTTGCCGTCAACCTTCACATCGTAGGATTTGGCGTCCTGGGAACTGTTGATCACGAAGAAGGTCCCCGTCTCGTCACGGGAGCACTTCTCTTGGAGAAAACAGCTCGGAAAAAGCGCGCAAACTGTCAAGAGGAAAAGGAAAAACCCGATCGTTCTCTTCATCAATACCTCCGAAGGAGAGAGGATACCACATTTTCCCTAGGAAGAGGGAAGGCGGCCTTCGTTGACATTTCCCCCCGCATAAGTTACACTCCTTCAACCAACCACGGGAGATGAGGAGATGCACGTCACTGAGATCATAGAAAGACGCCGGAAGCCTCTGGTGTCTCTGGAGATCACCCCCCCTGAGAAGGGGACAAGCATAGTTCACATTTTTGACACTATGGAGACCCTTCTCCCCTACAGTCCCTCCTTCGTCAACGTCACCTACCATCAGGAGAGAATCGTCTACGAAGAGCACGAAGGGGTCATCAAGAAGATTCCCAGGAGGAAGAAGCCGGGAACCGTGGGAATCTGTTCGGCCCTGGCCCACCGCTTCCGGATCGAGACGGTCCCACACCTGATCTGCAGTGGGTTTAACCGTTATGAGACCGAGAACGCCCTCATCGACCTCCACTACCTGGGGTTTGACAACATCTTCGTGATCCGGGGCGACCCCCCTCCGGGGTTCAAGGAGATTCCCTCCGAGCCTGAGGGACACGTCTACGCCTCGGAGCTGGTGGCTCAGGTGGCCTCCCTCAACAGGGGGGAGTACATCGAACAGATCGAGAAGGGGGATGCGACGAACTTCTGTGTCGGCGTCGCCGGATACCCGGAGAAGCACTACGAGGCTCCGAACCTGGCGGAGGATATCCTCCACCTCAAGCACAAGGTCGACTGCGGGGCCGCCTACATCATCACCCAGATGTTCTTCTCTGCGAAGGTCTTCGAAGAGTTCCGCCAACGCCTCATCGACGCGGGCGTCACGGTCCCCATCGTTCCGGGGATGAAGGTCCTCACCCAGCCCAAGCAACTCCTGACCCTCCCCAGGGACTTTCACATCTCCCTCCCCGAGGAGCTCGTCGAAAGCCTCCGGGCGGCCAAGGACCCCGCGGATTTCCGTCGCCGGGGAATCCAATGGGCCGAGAAGCTCTGCCTCGACCTGGTCGACCTGAACGTCCCCTGCCTCCACTTCTACACCATGGGAAAGGCCGGGGCCCTCTCGGAGGTCTTGGCGAAACTCCAGAAGAAGGGGGTCATCCCATGATCCCCCTCTTTCCTCTCCCCCCCGACAGAATCCTCCTCCTCGACGGCGCCATGGGCACCTCCCTGAAGAGGATGAACCTTCCCCCGGAGGCCTGGGCCGGTTACCCCTCCTGTTCGGAGATTCTCAACCTCAGCCGACCGGATGCGGTGTTTCGGGTCCACCAGGAGTACATCGAAGCCGGCTCCCGGCTGATCGAGACAAACTCCTTCGGCGGAGCGGCCCACATCCTGGCCGAGCACGGCCTGGAAGAACGGACCGAAGAGATCAACCAAGAGGCGGCCCTCATCGCCAGACGCGCCGTCCGGGACTCTTCCCGGGAGTGTTGGGTCGTCGGGTCCATGGGACCGGGCTCCCTTCTCCCCTCGCTGGGGCAGGTCGCCCCCTCCCTCCTGGAGGAGAGCTACCGGCGCCAGGCCTTGGGACTCCTGCGGGGTGAGGTGGACGCCCTTCTGATCGAGACCTGCCAAGACCTTCTTCAGGCCAAGACGGCCTTGAGGGGGGCCCTCAAGGCCATGGACGAACTCGGGCTCACCCGCCCCCTCCTGGTCTCCTTCACCCTTGACCTGACCGGCCGAACCCTCACAGGGAGCGATCCTTCCGCCATAGCCGCCGCCCTGGAGCCTCTCCCCGTGCAAGCCCTGGGGTTCAACTGCGGCTTCGGGCCGGACCGCCTCCTCTCCCCTCTGGCCCAACTGGCGGAACTCTGGCCCAGGGCCCTCTTCTTGATGCCCAACGCCGGCCTCCCGGAGGTTCGAGAGGGGAAGACCGTCTATTCGCTCACCCCTGAGCAGTTCGGCGCTCAGATGAGACAGGCCGCTCTCTCCTCGGGCCTCTCCTTTGCCGGCGGCTGTTGCGGAACCACTCCCGACCACATCCGCGCCCTCGCCCAAGCCCTCGAGGGGGTTCCCCCCCGGAAGGCCTCCTCCGTTCCGGCCTCTCTGGGCTCCCTCTTCACCTCCCAGGGGATCGACACCCACCCCAAGCCTCTCCTGATCGGAGAACGGACCAACGCCTCGGGAAGCAAGGCCTTTCGGGAAACCCTCCTCAAGAAAGATTTCGAGGGGATGCTCTCCCTCGCTAAGGAGCAAGAGAGGGACAAGCCCCACCTCATGGACCTCTCCCTCGCCTCGGCCGGAGAGGACGAGACCCTCCTCATGGAGAGCTTCACCCCCCTCCTGAACGGTAACATCTCCCTTCCGGTCATGGTTGACAGCACCCGTCCCGAAGCGGTGGAGAGGGCTCTGGAGAACCTGGCCGGCCGTTGCGTCGTCAACTCCATCAACCTGGAAGACGGCGGCGCCAAGGCCCTCAGGGTTTTTAAGCTCTGCCGCCTCTACGGAGCCGCCCTGGTCTGCCTCACCATCGACCGTCAGGGAATGGCCATGACCAAGGAGAGGAAGGTCGAGGTGGCCAGGGAGATCTACCGGATGGCCCTGAACCAAGGCCTTCGTCCCCAAGACCTCTTCTTCGACCCCCTCACCTTCAGCCTCTGTTCCGGGGACGCCTCCCTGGAGAAGGCCGGCTGGGAGACACTTCAGGCTCTCTCCATGATCAAAGAGGCCTGCCCAGGCTCCTGGACGATTCTCGGGGTCAGCAACGTCTCCTACGGCCTTCCTCCCGCCCTCCGTAGAGTCCTCAACTCCCTCTTCCTCCATGTGGCTGTGGAGAAGGGACTGGACGCCGCCATCGTCCACGCCGGACAGCTCCTCCCCCTCCACAGAATCCCCGACTCTCTGAGGGATGTGTGCGACGATCTCATCCACGGACGCCGCAGGGAGGGTGTGCGGGCCCTGGACAGACTCCTGGAAAAGACCGCCCCGACCCTCTCCAACGAACCCGAGGGCCCCGAGGAGAGCGACAACGAAAAGCTGACCCGCCGGATCATCGACGGCGACAAGGCGGGAATGGAGCCGATCCTGGAGAAACTCCTGGAGAGCGCTCTCCCTTGGGATATCCTCCAGAACACCCTTCTCCCCGCCATGGACAGAGTCGGAAAGCTCTTCGGAGAGGGAAAGATGCTCCTCCCCTTCGTTCTCCGTTCCGCGGAGACCCTGGCCAGAGCCTCGGAGATCCTCAAGCCGAAGCTGGGAGCCGGAGAGGGGGAAGCCCGGGGAAGGCTGATCCTGGCCACGGTCAGGGGGGACATCCACGATATCGGCAAGAATCTCGTGGATTCCATCTTCTCCGCCAACGGGTACAAGGTCTTCAACCTGGGGGTGAAGCAGAGCCCCGAGGAGATTCTGGCCTCTTTCAAAAAGAACGGCGGAGAGGCCATCGGCCTCTCGGGACTCCTGGTCGAGTCGGCCCGCTCCATGGCCGAATATGTCTCCCTCTTCCACAAGGAGGGCCTGGAGATCCCCATCCTCTGCGGCGGCGCCGCCCTCTCGCCCCGGTTTGTGGAGAGAGAGCTCTCCCCCTTCTACAGGGGCCGGGTGGTCTACTGCTGTGACGCCATGGACGGGCTTGATTCCATGAAGGGCCTCTCGAAGGGGGAGGTCCGGGTCTCCCTGGCGGGAACCCCCGAAAGGCCCCCCCAAGTGAGAGAGACCAAGAGGGAGAGACTCCCCGAACCGGTCCGAACCCTCCACGTGGCCCCAGCCCCGGAACTTCTGGCCACCGGGATCAACAAGGAGCGCCTCTTCAAACAGAGGTGGCTCAGGAACCCGGAAGATCCTGAACTGCCGCTTCTTCTCGACGACTTGGTCCAGAAGGAAGGGGTTCTCTGGAAACCGAGGATCCTTCAGGCCCGCTTCAGCGCCATGCTGAAAGGAGAGACTCTCGCCCTCACGGCCCTGAACGGGTGCAACGTCGATCTCCGCCTCTCGACCAGGGGCGGTGAGGCCTTGAGACGCCGCCACGGAGGCAGAACCTTCCCCCTGGTTCTGCAGGTGGTCTCCCTGGGATGGGCTCCGACCAAGGCCCTGGGCAGGCTCCACAGGGAGAAGCGTTGGGAACGGGAGTTCTTCCTCCACGGTTTGGCGGCGGAGCTCACGGAGCTTTTGGCCCTACACGGGCAGAGAAGCGCCGCGTCCTACCTGGGACCGGGGACTCTCCACCGGTGGAGCCCGGGTTACCCCCTTTGGCCAGATCTCTCCCAGCAGAGGATCCTCTTCGCCCTGCTTCGACCCGAGAGGGAGGGAATCCGCCTCACCGAGGGGAACCAGATCGAGCCGGAGTTCTCTACCTCCGCCCTGATCTTCCCGGAACCACACCCTCTATGAGAATCGCTCCTCCCTGTTTCCCTTGCCTCTTCCGACAGCTCCTGCGCACCTCCGAGAGGGTCCATAGGGATAAAGCCTTTCTGATGAGCCTTTTCGAGGCCTTCGCCCGGGAGGTTCCAAGGATCGACCTTTCCAAGAGTCCCTCCCACGCCGGAGCCATCCTCTACAGGACCATCCGAAAGGCCTCCGGAGTGGAGGACCCCTACAAGGAGGCCAAAGAGGAGGGAACCCGATGGGCCCTCTCCCAACTGCCCCGGTTGAGGTCCAGGGTGCTCTCCGCCTCCGACCCCCTTCTGGCGGGGGTCCAGGCCGCGGCCGCCGGAAACGTCATCGATTTCGGCGCCCAGGAGAGCTTCGACGCCGAAAAGGAAGTCGACTCTTTCCTGATCCAACCTGTCCCGGAGGAGGGTTACTCCCTCTTTCGTCGGCGTCTGGAGGAAGCCGCCTGGGTTCTCTACATTGGAGACAACTGCGGGGAGGCCGTTTTCGATCGACTTCTCCTGGAGGCCATGGGAAAACCGGCGATCTTCCTCACCCGTGCCAGGCCCATCATCAACGATGTCACAGAAGAGGACGCCCAGAGGAGCGGCCTGCAAGAGAGCGCCCGAATCCTCTCCTCCGGTTGCGATGCCCCGGGGTTGATCGTTGAGGAGGCCGATGAAAAGGTTCGGCGTCTCTTCCGGGAGGCCCCCCTGGTCATCTCCAAGGGACAAGGGAATTTCGAGACCCTTGGGGAGGAGAAGAGGGAGATCTTCTTCCTCTTCAAGGTCAAATGCTCCGTCGCCTCCAACCTCTTAGGAGTTCCCGTCGGATCCCTCGTCTTCGGTCCAAGCCCGGGTTGAGGCCCTCCTGGACCTACCCTCTCTCCCTATGGTATAATCGACACCATGAGCGCCTATACCCTGAAGATGACACCCGAGGAAGAGAAGTTAGCCCAAGGGCTTCTTCCCGAGCGTCTTCCCCGCCACGTCGCCATGATCATGGACGGCAACGGTAGGTGGGCCGAAGGAAAGGGTTGGCCCCGGACCAAGGGGCACGAACAGGGGATCAAACGGGTCGAAGATATCCTCAAGGTGGTCAACCACTTCAAGATCCCCTACGTGACTCTCTACACCTTTTCGAAGGAGAACTGGAAACGGCCTGCCGACGAAGTCTCCTTTCTGATGAGGCTCTTCAAGGTCTACCTACGAAAGAACCTGAAGAAGTTCGAGGAAGACGACGTTGTCTTCAAGGCCATCGGTGACCTGAACGATTTCGATCCGGAACTCCGCTCCCTCATCCTGCGGGGGATTGAGGAGACCAAGGATCACAAAGGGATCACCCTCACCCTCGCCCTCAGCTACGGGGGCAGGCAGGAGCTGATCGAAGGGGTCCGCTCGCTCCTCAGGGAGGGTTTCCCTCCGGACCGGTTGACCGAAGAGGTCTTGGCGTCAAGGCTTTCGCCTCTACCGGATGTGGATTTTCTGATCCGCACCTCCGGGGAGACGAGAATCTCCAACTTCCTTCCCTGGCACCTCTCCTACGCGGAACTCTACTTCACTCCGGTCCTCTGGCCGGACTTCGGCACGAAAGCATTTCTGGAAGCCCTCAGGGCCTTCCAAAATCGGGACAGGAGGTTTGGAAACATCCGATGAAGGAACTCATCACACGAACCATCACAGCCGTCGTTCTCCTCTCTCTTCTTCTCCTGCTCACGCTGAAAGCCCCCCCTCCGGTTTTCTTCGGAGTCCTTCAGGTGGCGATCGCCCTGGCCCTCTGGGAACTCCTCCGCATGGTGAACCTCCCGTTGGGTGACAAGGTCTTGATCTTCCTCTTCGGCGCCCTCATCTCGCTTCACTTCTACATGCCGACCCTCTCCCTGGACATCCTAACCTACCTTTTCCTAATGACCACGGGCCTCTTTCTCCTGAGGACGACGGACAAGGAGGGCCTCTCCCAATTCCCCTTCCGGTTCTCCATGGTCTTCTTCGCACCCTTCTACATCGTCTTCACACTGAACTTTCTCTTCTACGTCTGGCGTGCCGGCGCCCTCCACCTTCTCTTCCTGGTCGCCCTGATCTCCATCGGTGACACCGCCGCCTACTTCGTCGGCTCCCTCATCGGCAAGCACAAGATCTACCCCGTCGCCAGCCCCAAGAAGAGTCTGGAAGGGTTTCTGGCCGCTGTGGCGGCCTCCCTCGTCTTCGCCTTGATCGCCCAGAAGACCTTCTATGCCTCCTGCCCCCCCCTCTTCGTCTACCTCTCGGCCCTTCTCCTCTCCCTGGTCACCCAGGTCAGCGACCCCGTGGAGTCTCTCTTCAAGAGGGCCAAAGGGGTGAAGGACTCCTCGGCCCTCCTCCCCGGCCAGGGAGGGATCTTCGATAGGTTGGACAGCTATATCTTCGGCGCCCCCCTCTTCTACCTCTTGATCCGGTACTTCCTGCTCCCAGTCTGATTCATGATCTCTATCTCCCTTCTCGGATCCACAGGTTCCATCGGAGTCTCCACTCTGGACGTTCTCCGCAGATACCCCGACCGCTTCAGGGTGGTTTTCCTCGGGGCGGGGAAGAACCTTCGGATTCTGTCGGCCCAGATCAGGGAGTTTCACCCCCGAGCCGTCTCTCTGAGCGATGCGGCCAGCGCCGTAAAGCTCAAGGCGCTCTTCCCGGAGCTCGAAGTCTGGAGCGGGGAAGAGGGGCTCCTGAAGGGCGCCCTCATGGAGGAGGCGGATAAGGTTGTGGTCGGCGTATCGGGGATGTCCGGTCTGATGCCGACCTTGGCCGCCCTCCAGGCGGGGAAACCGGTGGCCCTGGCCAACAAAGAGGCCGTCGTCGAGGGAGGGGCGCTCCTCAAGCCCTATATGGACCTGGTCATCCCCGTTGACAGCGAACACTCCTCCCTCTTCCAACTGCTCCGCAAGCACGACCCGGCGGAGATCAAGCGCGTCTACATCACCGCTTCGGGAGGTCCCTTCCTCCACCGCTCCCTCTCCGAGGAGATCACCCGGGAAGAGGTCCTTCACCACCCCACTTGGTCCATGGGTCCCAAGATCACCGTCGATTCGGCCACCATGGCCAACAAGGCCTTGGAAATCATCGAAGCGGCCAACCTTTTCGGGCTCCAAGCCTCCCAGATCGGCGTCGTCGTTCAGCCCCAGTCGGTCATCCACTCCCTGGTCGAGTTCTGCGACGGAACCTTTCACGCCCAGATGAGCGTCCCGGACATGCGTTTCCCCATCGGTTACGCCCTCTTCTTCCCCGAAAGGGCCCCCAAAAGCCTGAGGGAGGATCTTCCCTTCCCCTTCGGGCCTCTGGAGCTTCTTCCTCCCAACACAGAGAAGTTTCCCTTCCTTCCCTTGGCCTACGATGTCATCAGCCGAGGCGGAGCGCGTCCCATCGTCTTCAACGCCGCCAACGAAGCGGCGGTCGAACTCTTTCTTCAGGGCCATCTCCCCTTCCACCGGCTCATCGGCCAGGTGAAGGAGGCCTACGACACTCTCGACTACCCCGCCCCCTCCTCGGCGAAAGAGGTTCTCTCCCTCCACAGGGAGGTGAAGAAGCGGGTAGAAGGTATACTCCACGAAAGGTGGTGCAAATGATCGTTCTCTTGGGTAAGGTTTTCAGCTTCTTCTTCGTTCTCGGAATCCTGGTTCTCATCCACGAACTGGGCCACTTTCTCACGGCTAAGAGGTTGGGCGTAAGGGTGGAGGTCTTCTCCTTCGGCTTCGGAAAACGGATAGCCGGTTGGGAGAAGGGCGGTACCGATTACCGTATCAGCCTCATCCCCCTGGGTGGGTACGTCAAGATGGCCGGCGAAGAGGCCGAGGACGTGAAAGGAGCCCCCGACGAGTTCCAGAACCAGAAACGGTGGAAGCGGGCCTTGATCCTCGTCAACGGAGGCTTCTTCAACATCCTCCTCGCCTTAGGTCTTCTCTCCATCCTCTACGTCCAGGGCGTCGAGAAACCCAAGTACTTGGAAGAGCCCTCCGTGGTCGGTTGGGTCCAACCCGACTCTCCGGCCTTCAAGGCCGGTCTCCTCGCCGGGGACAGGATCCTTCAGATCAACAAGAGGACAATCTCCCGCTGGGACGAACTGGAGACGTTGATCACCACCTCTCCCAGGGAAGAGCTGAAGATGGTTGTTCTTCGCGACGGTCAAAGGAAGAGTCTCTCCATCCACCCGCGAACGGTGACAAGCTACGAGATCGGCGACATCGGAATCCTCTACCCCCTTCCCCCGATTCTGGGAACGATCGCCTCGGGGATGGCGGCTTCGAAGGCAGGTCTCCAGGAGGGCGATCGGATCACCGCCATCGAGGGCAAACCGATCAAGACCTTCTTCGAATTGAGAGACCTTGTCGCCGCCAACCCCAACAAGACCCTTCTCTTCACGGTCTCCCGGGGCGGTTCCTCCCTTCCTGTCCGGGTGACTCCCTCCAGCAGTTCCGGGAAAGGGGTGTTGGGGGTCTTTCCCCTCATGGAGACCACGGTCAAGAAGTACCCCCTCTTCCAGGCCATCGGCAACGGCGTGAAGGAGTGCTTCGGCCTGGTCAAACTGACCTTCAGCGTCATCCGCAAGCTCTTCGTCGGAAAACTCTCCGTCAAGACCCTCTCCGGCCCCATCGACATCGCTGACTTCTCCTATGCGGCGGTCAAGAGCGGGTCCTCCAGTTTCCTGAGGTTTCTCGCCTTCATCAGCCTCCAGCTGGGAATCATCAACCTTCTTCCCCTCCCTGCCCTGGACGGCGGCCACCTCTTCGTGCTGATCATCGAGGGGATCCTCCGCCGGGACCTCTCCCTGCAGTGGAAAGAGAGGATCGCCCAGGCCGGCTTCTTCCTCCTCATGGCCCTGAGCGTTTTCGTGATCCTGAACGATGTTTTAAAAAGGTTCCCCCTGGGGAAATAGCCCTTGACACACTTTTTTCAACTCTATATATTGACCCTAGATTTTCGGTTTGTTCTGAGAGGTAAACCATGAGAGAAAGAGTATCGGAGTATGATTTTCATGCCTTGGAGGAGAAGTGGCAGAAACGCTGGGACGATGAGAAGGCCTTCCGCGCCCAGGAAGATCCCGACCGACCCAAGTTTTACTGTCTGGAGATGTTTCCTTACCCCTCCGGAAGAATCCACATGGGGCATGTACGCAACTACTCCATAGGGGATGTCCTCAGCCGTTTCAAAAGGATGCAGGGCTTCAACGTCCTCCACCCCATCGGATGGGACTCTCTCGGTTTGCCCGCGGAAAACGCCGCCATCAAACACGGCATGGCTCCCGGAGTCTGGACCAAGCAGAACATCTCCACCATGAAGGGCCAACTTCAGAGGCTCGGCTTCTCCTACGACTGGGAGAGGGAGCTTGCCACCTGCGACCCCGAATACTACCGTTGGAACCAGTGGATCTTCCTGCAGATGTACAAACGGGGGTTGGCCTACAAGAAGAACGGTTGGGTCAACTGGTGCCCCTCCTGCAAGACCGTCCTGGCCAACGAGCAGGTCGTGGACAACGGCTGTTGGCGTTGTCACACCGATGTCGAACAGAAGGAGCTCACCCAGTGGTTTCTCAAGATCACCGACTACGCCGAAGAGCTCCTGGAAGGCCATAAGGAGCTGAACCTCTGGCCGGAGAAGGTTCTGCTGATGCAGAAGAACTGGATCGGCAAGAGCCTGGGAGCGGAGGTCATCTTCCCTGTCCCCGAGCTCCAGGAGAAGCTGACGGTCTTCACGACCAGGATCGACACCATCTTCGGGGCGACCTTCGTGGCCCTCTCCCCCCAGCACCCCCTCATGGAGAAGATCATCGCCGCCTCTCCTCGGGGCGAAGAGCTGGCCGAGTGGATCCGCCAGACCCTCAAGGACCTGAAGAAGCGCGAAGAGACCGAGAAACTGGGCATCGACACGGGGCTCTGCGCGATCAACCCCTTCAACGGAGAGAGGGTTCCGCTCTGGATCACCAACTACGTCCTCATGGACTACGGCACCGGCGCCATCATGGCCGTCCCCGCCCACGACGAGAGGGACAAGGAGTTCGCCCTCAAGTACGGAATCCCCATCAAGAGGGTCATCCTGAAACCCGACGGGACGGAACCTGAAGGAGAGGCACTCTTCACGGACCAGGGAATCCTCACAGATTCCGGCCCCTACACGGGCCTCACCTCTCAGGAGGCTTTCGAGAAGATGACCGCCCTGGCCAAGGAGAAGGGTTTCGGTGAGAAGAAGGTCAACTTCCGCATCCGGGACTGGGGGGTCTCACGGCAGAGGTATTGGGGAACGCCGATCCCCATGATCAACTGCCCCCATTGCGGCCTCGTTCCCGTTCCGGAAGAGGACCTTCCTGTCCTCCTTCCCACGGACATCGACTTCAAGGGGCTCATCGGCAACCCCCTCCAGAAGTCCGAGAGCTTCAGAAACGTCTGCTGTCCCGTCTGCGGCCATGCCGCCGACCGGGAGACGGACACCATGGACACCTTCTTCGACTCCTCCTGGTACTTCTTCCGCTACACCTCCGCGGGGAACGACAAAGAGATCGTCGATCCCGGCAAGGGCCGTTTCTGGATGCCTGTGGACCTCTACATCGGCGGCGTCGAACACGCCATCCTCCACCTGATCTACTCCCGCTTCTTCACCAAATTCCTCCGCGACATAGGTGTGACGGAGATCTCCGAGCCCTTCCCCCACCTGCTGACCCAGGGGATGGTCACACTCGGCGGCTCGGCCATGTCCAAGTCCAAGGGGAACGTCGTCGACCCCGACGACCGGATCAAGGAGTACGGCGCCGACACGGTCCGCCTCTTCATGCTCTTCGCCGCCCCCCCCGAAAAGGATCTCGAGTGGAGCGACAACGCCATGGAGGGAAGCTTCCGCTTCCTCAACAAGGTCTGGAAGCTTGTCCTCTCCTACGCAGACCTCTTCGAAGAGGGTTCGCCGAGTCCGGACATTCCTTCCGGGACGGCTCTCTCCCCGAGCGCGGCCAACGTTCTCAGGAGAACCCACCAGACCATCAAGAAGGTCACCGAAGAGATCGGTGAGAGATTCCACCTCAACACGGCCATCTCCTCCATCATGGAGCTCTACAACGACACCTCCACCAACGCCGAGACCCTGGCGGCGGAGGGGGAGGAGGGGGCCAAGGTCCTTCGCAAGGCCCTGGAGACACTGATCCTCCTTCTCCACCCCTTCGTCCCCCACGTCACCGAAGAGCTCTGGGAGAAGAGCGGCCACAAGGAGAGAATCTCCAGCGTCCCCTGGCCCCTCTACGACCCCACCCGGCTCCATGCCGAAACCTTCACCATGATCGTTCAGATCAACGGGAAGGTCCGGGGCAAACTCGAAGCGGAGCGGGGGATCGGTGAAGATGACGCCATGAAACTCGTTCTTGCCGACCAGAGGTGTCTGGAATGGCTCACGGGAAAGGAGATCAAGAAGACCGTCTTCGTTAAGGACAAGATGGTCTCCCTCTTCGTCGGCTAGAAAACCTTTTCCCTCCTCTGACGTACTTTCCCATGTACCCCACCAGGAGTGAAGAGAGATGAAGAGAGTTCTTTTCTTTTTTTTGGCGCTGGTAGCTGCTTTTCCCCAATTCGCTCTCGCACAGGAACGGAAGATTACCGCGGTTAAGTGTCTCCATAAGCCAAGAATCGACGGTTTCCTCGACGACGCCTGTTGGAGAGACGCACCGAAGATCGACCGTTTCGTTCAACGGGAACCCGAAGATGGAGCCCCCTCCCATGAGAGGAGCGAGGTCCAGGTCCTCTACACGGAGGAGGAGATCTTCGTCGGCGTGACCCTCTACGACTCAGACCCTCGGGGACCGAAG
>JAMOAD010000207.1 GCA_023621955.1 Acidobacteriota bacterium | reverse complement strand
AAGAAGTAGTTGGCCCGGGGGAAGGGGATATCCTCGGCCACGAGGAAGTAGGTGCCGAAGTTCTTCTTGGTCAGGCTCTGCCGGACCTTCTCCTCCGTAAGTCCCAGGAGCCAGCGGACCTCCTCGATGGCCCGGGCCTCCTTCCGCTTGAGGATGGTGTCCCGGGGAACGATGAGGTCGAAGGAGATGAGGTTCTCCGCCAGGATGTTCCCCTTCCGGTCCTTGATGAAGCCTCTGGGCGCGAAGAGGACCTCCTTCTTGAGGATGTTCCGCCGGGATGTGGCCAGGTAGAAGGTGTAGTTGAGAATCTGGATCTTCCAGAAGAAGAGGAGAAGGAGGACCATCACCCCCGAGATGATCAGGAAGAGAGTCTTCAGGGAGAGCTTCTTTCTGTTGAGAAAGAGCTTCTGCTTAAGGCTGTCGAGACTCTGCATCGTTGTGGCCTTGAGGCGAGAGGAAGAAGAGGACCAGGAAGAATGTCACCGATGTGAAGAGGGGGCGGAGGATGAGGTAAGAGAGGGTGGGCGGAGAGAGGCTGAACTCGAAGAAGCGGAGGAAGAAGAGGTCCAGGAGGCTCTTGGCCACCAGGGCGAGGAGGGTGAGGAGGAACTGGTCCCTTCTCTTGCGGATGATGAAGTTGTCGGTGATCTGGAGGAGGACGAAGGAGACGATCAGGTAGGTGAGGGCGGTGAGGCCGAAGGGGAAGAGAGAGAGGGCGTCCGAGAGGGCGCCGAGGAAGAAGGCCTTGCCCAGGAGCAGGCCCCTCTCCTGGCGCACGAAGAGGGAGAGGACCAGGAGGAAGCAGGTCAGGTCGAGGGTGTAGGAGAGGGAGAGCCAATACTTCTGGAGAAGGAACTGGAGGAAGATCAGGAGGAAGGAACCGAGGAGGAAGTGGAGGAGCCTCTTCACGGCAGGATCACCCCCAGGGTGCGGTTGGTCTTCTGGTAGAAACGCAGGGAGACCCGCGCGCTCAGGTCGTAGTACCCCCGGCTGACGTAGGTGATGGTCCCGATGTTGATCCCCTCCGGGAAGGTTCCGTCCAGCCCCGAGGTGAAGACCGGTTCCCCCGGGAGGAGGTGTTGGGTGAGGCGGATGTAGCGGATCTCGGCGCTCTCTTTCCCCATTCCCCGGAGGATTCCCAGTGTGTTGTCTTGGCCGATGGAGACGCCGACGCCGAATTCGGGGTTGGAGATGAGGAGGACGGTGGCCGAATCCTGCGTGAGGGGGTAAGAGATCTTTCCCACCAGGCTTCCCTCGTTGTCGATGACCGGGGCGTTCTCCCGGATCCCATGGCGGGTTCCCCTGTTGATGACCAGGGAGGTGTAGGGGCTCATGAGGTCCCAGGAGAGGATGCGTCCTACCACCACCCTTCCGGAGTAAGAGATGGTCTCTCCGGGGAGGAGGTCGTGAAAACGGTTGCGGAGGGTCAGGTTCTCCTGCCGGAGCCTCAGGAGATCCTCCTGGAGACGCTGATTCTCCAGGAAGGTCGAACGGTGGATCTTATGGGATTGGACGAAGCGCCCGACCCCGTATCCGACCGCCTCGACTTGACGGAACAACCCCTGGTAAACGGCGAAAACCCCCTGCTTGATCCGCAGGAGGTTCTTCTTCCCAGGGGAGTTGACCGAGAGAAGAATCAGCGAGATGGTCAGGAGAACGAGGAAGATCCTGTTCTCTTTCGGGGAAACCATACTCTCCCGATCAGTAGGTCGCGACTTTCTTAATCAGGTCGAGGTCTTCGAGGATTTTTCCGGCGCCGCTGACCACGGAGGAGAGCGGATCTTCGGTCAGGAAGATGGGGAGTTGGGTCTCTTCTCTGAGGAGGACATCCAGGGACTTCAACATGGAGCCGCCTCCGGTGAGGACGATTCCCCGGTCGACGATATCCGCCGCCAGTTCGGGAGGCGTGTTCTCCAGGGTGACCTTGACGACCTCGATCACGGCGTCGATGGGGGCCTTCAGGGCCTCCCGGATCTCCGTGTCGTTGATGACGATGGTCTTGGGGATGCCGTCCTTGAGGTCCCGACCCTTGATCTCCATATAGAGAGGTTCCGGGAGCGGGTAAGCGGAGCCGATCTGAATCTTGATCTGTTCCGAGGTCCGTTCGCCCACCAAGAGGTTGTACTTCTTCTTGATGTACTGCATGATCGCCTCGTCCATCTCGTTCCCGGCGATCTTGATGGAGCGGGCGTAGACGATGCCTCCCAAGGAGATCACCGCCACATCGGTCGTTCCACCACCGATGTCCACGATCATGTTGCCCGCGGGCTCAAGGATGGGCAGGTCCGCACCGATGGCCGCCGACATAGCCTGCTCGATGAGGAAGACCTCTCTGGCCCTGGCCCGGAAGGCCGCGTCCTTGACGGCCCTCTTCTCCACCTGGGTGATGCCGGAGGGAATCCCGATGACGATGCGGGGACGGATCAGGTGCTTCTTCTCCTTGGCCTTCTCGATGAAGTACTCAAGCATCCTTTCGGTGACGTCGAAGTCGGCGATCACGCCGTCCTTCATAGGGCGAATGGCGACGATGTTGGCCGGTGTCTTCCCCAGCATCTCCTTGGCCTTGACTCCGACCGCTTCCGGTTTCCCTGTGACCTTGTTGAGAGCAACGATGGAGGGTTCGCTGATGACGATCCCACGGCCACTCATATAGACCAGTGTATTCGCTGTACCCAAGTCTATGGCGAGGTCGCAGGAGAATTGATCATAAATCCATGAAAAAAAACTCATTCCCTAGTCCTCCTTTTCATCTTCTTCACTGTAACATTCAACCCCATCTTTGCCCCTCTTCTTAACCCGATACATGGCCTGGTCCGCTTTGTTGATGAGATCCTCCATCTCCTGGGCGTCCTCCGGGAAGGAGGCGATGCCGAAACTGGCCGTCAGCCTCAGGTTGAGGCCGAGG
>JAMOAD010000235.1 GCA_023621955.1 Acidobacteriota bacterium | reverse complement strand
AAGATCTCTTCCCTCTCCCGGTTGGTCGGAAGGTCAACGAAGAAGATCTGATCGAAACGCCCCCGGCGGAGAACCTCGGCGGGAAGGTTGTCGATTCTGTTGGCGGTGGCTCCGATGAAGATATCCGACTTATGCTCCTGCATCCAGGTGAGAAAGTAACCCAAGATTCTGGAGTTGGGCCCCTCGGCCTGTTTGTCGGTGATTCCGCTCTCGATTTCGTCCAGCCAAAGGACGGCGGGAGCCAGGGATTCGACAAGTTTCAGGGCCCTGCTGAAAGCCTCTTCAGGGGCTCCTCCGATTCCCGAGTAAACAAGGTTCATGTCCAACCGGAAGAGGGGGAGGTTCCAAAGGGCCGACACGGCCTTGACGGAGAGGCTCTTGCCGCAGCCGGAGATGCCCATGACCAGAATTCCCCGGGGCTTGTCCAGACCGAAACGCCTCGCTTCCGGGGAGAAGGCCCCCTTCCTCTTGGTCAGCCAATCCTTGAGGTTTCCCAAGCCACCAACCTCAGAGAGGGGGATCCTGTCCGGAAAGTACTCAAGGACGCTCTCCTTGATGATCACCTGCTTCTTCTGCCCCTGAACCTGGACGACCAGGGAAGAGTCCACCTCCTTCACCCCGTGGAAGAGTCTCGAGAGAAGCCTTTTCGCCTCTTCGAAGGTCATTCCCTGGAGGGCCCTGACGGTCTCCTCCATCTCCTCGTCGGTCAGGGAGAACTTCACCCCTTTCTTGGAGTAGAGGGAAACCATCTGCTGGAGAAGCCCCTGGAGCTCCTCCCTGGGAGGGAGCAGGGCCTCGATGACCTCAACCTCCTTCTTCCACTCCTGAGGAATCTGGAGGAAAGGGGAGGTGAAGACCAGGTACTTAAGGCTTCTACGGAGTCGGAAGAGGAGTTCCCTGACGCTTCTCACGAGGCGGGGATCGTTCTGAAGGAAGAGGTGAAAGTCCTTGAAGATCAGGAGAGACTTCTCTTCAGCCCCGTCGAAGAAGAGAAGGGCCTCCCGGGGATCCTTAACGGGGGAGACAACCTGGTCTTTCTCGTCAACGATCCCGCGCAGGCTCTCCCAGGCATAGACCTTCCCTTCCGGAAAGAGGGAGGTGAAGAGGGTCCGAAGGGTTTTCTCAACCCGGTCCTCTTCCCAAGAGATCAGGTAGATGCCGTTGGTCCTGGAAGTCAGGGCGGATTTCAGCTCATCGGTGTAGCTCATGGATACTCCTCAGGAGAGGGGAGAGACGAAAGCGGATTCTCCTTCCGCCGGGAGAGCTCTTCATCGTGTTGTTGAGGAAGTCTCTCACCATCCCGCCCTTCTTGTCCGCGACCCGAAAAGTACCGAAACCACGGATTTTCACGGACTCTCCCTTAAGAAGGGTCTGCTTCATCTCGTCCAGAAGGGCGTCAACCAAGAGGCGGGAGTCCACCAAGGAGAGGTGGCTCTTATGGTAAAGCTCTTCCACCAAGTCTTTCTTCTTCAAGGAAACCTCCGCTCAGGGATAGTCCTATACCGGCGCTCCACAAGCCACCTTGAGGGGAAAGCATTGTAACAGAGCTCCCCTTTTTTTTCAACCTTTTCGGGGGACGGAAGGTTCAGCGAAGGTATCCGGGGGGCACTCCTTTTCTGCGGGCCTCCTCGTAGAGGTCTTCGAGACTCCGTTGAGCCTCTTTGAGCGCCTCAGCCCTCTCCTGGATATCCCTCTCCTTTTCGGAGATCTTTTGAGGGAGGGCCATCTGAAGGTTGGGGTCTTGAGACCTGAGCCTCTCCAGGTTCAGGTCTTCCAACTCCCTCATCGCCTTTTCCCAAGCGGCTTGTGCCTCTTGGACAACACTCTTTGCGTCCTTCAGCCGCCTCTGCCAAAGCTCCTTCTCTTGAGCGGCCTTTTCGAAGGGGTCTCCTCCGGGAGCGACGTAGGGCTCTGAAGCCTCCTGAATCTCGACATAACCGAACCCTTTCCCGGGTTGACTCTTTCCGAGGTTTTCGTTGGTGATGACAGTCACCGGTTTATCGATTCTCTTCCTTCTCTCCCGCTCTTTCTTCGCCGCCTCCGCCAGACTCTGAGCCTGAAGGAGGGGAACGAGGGTGAGGAGAAGGGTGATTACAACCAGAACACGGGCCGTCTTCACGGCATCAACCCCCAGCGGTGCTCACGGGTAAGGGCTGTGTTCAGCTTCCAGACCTTCACGATGGCCCGGCCCTCGGAGGAGTCCACGACAACTCCGTTGCCGATGACGACATCGTGACCCTTCACCTTGTCTTGGGAGAAGAAGACGACGAACTTACCCCTCTCAAGGCCCTGGGCTCTTCCGCCATCGATCTCGACCTTATAGCTTTCCGCCGCTTCGCTGACGTTGTCGCCGAGAAAGAGGATCCCTCCCTGCGCCTTCAGCTCCTTGGAGACAACCCGCAGAGGCCTCGCTTCCGCCTCACCGAGGAGGGGCTCCCTATCCCGACGGATGGCCAACAGAGATCCGATGGTCAAGTCGTCACAGAGCTGTTCGATTCGAATTCGGGCCCTCTGACCGTCCATGGAAAGGATCCGTACGATCCCGATGTTTTTGACAAGCCCTTCGATCTTCCCCTGATCGACGGTCTCCACGGGCTTGATCACCTCCAGGAGGTCGCCCTTCTCGAGTTGAGCCTCTGTATCGAAGTCGGCCAGAAGAACCTCGTGGATGCTGAAGATCGACCGGGCGATGTCGCTGTCCTCGGCGGCGAAGACTTTACCGACAACGGTTCGATCGTTCAGGCCGATGCCGCAGTAATCGTCGTTGGCCAGGATCAGGGGCAGAGTGTCGACGTATCTTTTCACGGTCTCTCTCTGCTCCTTCGGTTCTTGCGGGTCTTTCTGCTCCTCTTGGGCCATCGCGAAGACACCTAAGCTCAAGAGTGCGGATACCAACAGACAAAGTGTTCGC
>JAMOAD010000122.1 GCA_023621955.1 Acidobacteriota bacterium | reverse complement strand
TGTGCTTGGTTAATGATGTTTTTCCATCCACAAATTCTATAATGGTCGAGGTTTTTAGTACCGTTTTTAGTTAAGTTTTAAGGTGGTACTCCTTAAAAGTCTTAAGGAGGAAGAAATGAAGAATCGGAAGGAATACAATGATGTCTTCAAAGCCAAAGTAGCCTTGGAGGATGTGAAGGGAGTTACGGTCATGTACCGAGTCTTTGCCTTCACTCAGGGAAACTCTTCCGAGCTCAGCGGGAGGAACGCCCGGTAATCCCCTCAGTTCTGGTCTGTCAGGATTGTGTGGCTTCCCCGGCTGACACGGTTGCGGAGGGCGCTGTTGATCACCAGGAGGGCTGTGTCCACGATGTTGCGCAGGCCGAGGACAGAGTCTTCCAGGGGCGTGCTCTTGTAGAAGTGGTCGATCCGGTGCTTCAGGTATTCGATGTCCGCCTTGGCCCGTTGGAGGCGCTTGGTGGTGCGGAGAATCCCCGCGTAGTTCCAGAGGGTGGAGCGGATGAGCTTTCCGTCCTGGACGATCAGCGCCGGGTCCGTGGCCTCGAGGATGGCGGGTTCCTTCCAGAGGGGGATCTCGTGGAAGGGGAGGTCGTCGTCTAAACGGTCCTTGGCCAGGATGTCCCCGGCGGCGAACCATCCCCAGGCGAGACCCTCCAGGAGGGAGGTCGAAGCGAGTCTGTTGGCGCCGTGAACGCCTGTGCAGGCGACCTCTCCGACGGCGTAGAGCCTTCCCAGGGTGGTGCGGCCGTTGAGGTCGACCAGGACGCCCCCGCAACTGTAGTGGAGGGCCGGGACGACGGGAATCGGCGAGCGGGTGATGTCGACGCCGTTCTCGAGACAGGTCTTGTAGATGTAGGGGAAGCGCTCCTTGGGGTCTACCGAGAGGTTCGAGAGGTCTAGGAGCACGTAGGCGTCGTCGTTCTTGAGCATCTCTTCGTAGATGGCACGGGAGACGACATCCCTGGGGGCCAGGTCCTTGAGAGGGGAGTAGTCCTCCATGAAGGCTCTCCCTCTCTGGGTCTTCAATACGGCTCCCTCTCCGCGGACAGCTTCGGAGATGAGGAAGTGGTCCTCCATGTGGGAGGAGTAGAAGGCGGTGGGGTGAAACTGGGTGTACTCCATGTTGAGGATCTGGGCCCCAGCCCTGTAGGCCATGGCGTAGCCGTCTCCACGGGTGCAGGAGGGGTTCGTGGTGTGGAGGAAGGCTCGACCCAGGCCGCCGGTGGCCAACACCGTGGCGCGGGAGAAGAGGGGGATCACCTTTCCCTGGGCCCTCAGGAGGGCGTAGGCTCCGAGAACCTGGGGCTTCTCGTAGGCCCGAAGAGGGTTTGTGGAGTGGTGGTTCGTCGTGATCAGGTCGACCGCAACGGCCCCCTTGAGGAAGTGGACGTGCGGATTCTCGCTGACCTTCTTGTAGAGGGCCTCTTCGATAGCCCTTCCGGTCTGGTCTTTGGAGAAGAGGATCCTCCGTCTGGAGTGGTTCCCTTCCTGGGCGTAGAGGAGCTCCCCCCTCTCGTCTGTGGTGAAGGGGACCTTGACCTTCTCCAGGAGGAGCGTTTTGACGATCTCCGTTCCCTCGGCGACGAGCTTCTTGACCGCCGGGGGGTAGGAGACGCCGTCTCCGGCGGAGAGGACATCCTGGGTCAACAGCTTCTGCGAATCCGTGGGCCCCAGGGTGACGATTCCCCCCTGGGCGTAGAGGGTGTTCCCCTCCCGGGGATCCTCCTCCTTGGAGAGAACGGTGACGTCGACCCCCGCTTCGGCCAGGCGGAGGGCGGCGGTGAGTCCGGAGATTCCCGATCCGATGACGAGCACGTGGGTCTGGTGGAGGTCGTTCTTCATGGCTGGGGGCCCTCGATGAGGAGGGAGAAATCCGAGGCCTTGGCCGAATGGGTCAAGGCTCCCGAGGAGACATAGTCCACCCCCGTCTCCGCGACGGCGGGGAGGGTCTCAGAGGAGATGCCGCCGGAGGCCTCCAGGGGGACCCGCTTCTGGACCAGCCCGACCGCCTCCTTGAGAAGCTCCGGAGAGAAATTGTCCAGGAGAATCCGCTGAAGGGGAAGACCCAGCGCCTCTTTCAACTCATGCAAGTTCTTGACCTCCACTTCCAGGGGGATGGTCTCGTTCTTCTCCCTCACCTGGAGGACCGCCTCCCGGAGATTCTGAAAGAAGATCAAGTGGTTTTCCTTGAGCAAGACCATGTCAGATAGGTCCCGGCGGTGGTTGGTGCCGCCGCCGCAACGGACGGCGTACTTCTCGAGGGAGCGCATCCCGGGGGTGGTCTTCCTCGTGTCCAGGACCAGAAGCTTTCCCTTGGTCAGACAGACCAGCTCGGCCGTGGCCGTGGCCACACCGGAGAGGTGGGCCAGGAAGTTGAGGGCCGTCCGTTCCCCCCGAAGGACAGAGGAGGCCGATCCGGAGAGGGTGAAGAGAACCTCTCCCCTGTGGAAAGGGGCTCCGTCCTCCTTGAGGGGAAGAACCTCCAGCCCGGGGTCGACTCTCCTGTAGACCTCCAGGAAGATCTCTCCACCACAGAAAACTCCGTCGCTCTTGGCTTTGACGAAGGCGTTGCACCGGGGAGGGGTGTGGGGGAAGAGGCTCGTTGTGGTGACGTCCCTATCGACGGCGTCTTCGTCGAGAGCCAGGGAGATCAACGTGTCTGTCGTCTTGTCTATCATTCTCCATGATAAACCTACCGGGAGGTGAGGGGAAGAGAGTTTCCGTTTTTCCATAGGGGAAAACTTGGGTTTCTGGTATGATCGGGGTATACAAAATTAGGAGGGATTTATGGATATAGTCCAGAAGATTCAGAACATCCTTTTAAAGCCGAAAGAGACCTTTGTCACTCTCAAAGAGGAAAAGCAGGATCTCATGAGCCTGCTTACGGGGTATGTGGTTCTTCTCGCCGCGCTTCC
>JAMOAD010000315.1 GCA_023621955.1 Acidobacteriota bacterium | reverse complement strand
CAGATGTACGACCCCAACAACTTCGTCTTCTTGAGACTGGGGTATAGCTACAAGATCCAGGAGAACCTCCGGATCAACGGTTTGGTCGGACCCTACATCGAAGTCAGCGACGAGGATTATGGAACCCCCGTTGTCCTCGACGTGACCCTTACCTACCACCCCTCCAAGTTCTGGATCGGCGGCGGCACGGGCCTGTGGCTGGTGGACGGCGACTCCAAGCTCGACTTGATCGCCAACGTCGGGTACGAGATCTTCTCAGGAAAGAAAGTCACCGGCTCCCTCTTCTTGGAAGGCCGTTCGGCTTTTAAAGATTTCGATAAGTTCAAAGACATGGCCCGTTACGGGCTCGGTCTGCGTCTGAGCTTCTGATAAGAACACCCCTTTCAGGGGTTTTCATACCGGGGGAGGCGAAAGCCTCCCCCTTTTTTTTATCCCTCTCCGGACTCGGCGGGGGAAGCGACGGAACCCTTCGGGGAGGCCTTTGGTGGCCTGAATCCGATACGAACCGGGTGGATCTCTCCCCTTAAGATTTTTTTAAAAAAGACTTCCCGGGGCGGCGCCCTTACACTTCTTACAAGGGGTGAGAAAGCCTCTTGGGGCTTGTCTCAAGGTCGCTTTCACCTTGACAGAAAGGCGTGAATCCATTAAATTAGGCTATATTCTAATACGATATCTTAAGGAGATGAAGTATGCCTATCCGGAAGCTTGACGAACTCATTGAAGTTGTAAAGTCCCAGGGGAAGAAGAAACGGCTTATCGCCGCTTGGGCCAACGACTCCCACACCATCGGGGCGATCTATAACGCCATGGACAACAACCTGGTTGACGCCGTTCTGGTGGGTGATGAGGGCGCGATCCGGAAGACCTGTGAAGAGAACGGTTTCGACGTCTCCCGGGTCACTATCGTCACGGCTCCCTCCGACGTCAAGGCGGCCGAAAAGGCCGTTGCCATGATCAACGCCGGGGAAGGGGAGATTCTGATGAAGGGGTTGGTGAGCACCGACAAGTACATGAGGGCTATCCTGGACAAGGAGAAGGGGCTCATGCCCTCTCCCAACGCCGTGCTCTCCCACGTGACGGTCATCGAAACCCCCAGGTATCCGAAGCTGATCGTCTGCGGAGACGTCGCGGTGATCCCCCTTCCGGACCTGAAGCAGAAGACCGCCATCCTGAACTACCTGGTCACCACCGCGAAGGCCTTGGGAATCGACAGGCCTAAGGTCGCCGTTTTGGCCGCCTCCGAGCAGGTTCTTCCCAAGATGGAGGCCTGTGTCGACGCGGCGATCCTCTCCAAGATGGGAGAGCGCGGGCAGATCAAGGGCGGCGCCATCATCGACGGTCCCCTGGCTCTGGACGTGGCCATCGACAAGGAGTCCGTGGAGATCAAGGGCATTACCGGCGAGGTGGCCGGCGACGCCGACTGCATCCTCTTTCCGAACATTGAATCCGGAAACGTTTTTTATAAGACCAACACCAAGCTTGCCGGAGCCGAACTCGGCGCCTTGGTCTTCGGCGCCAAGGTCCCCTGCATCCTCTCTTCCAGGGGCGACAGCACCAAGACGAAACTTTACTCCATCGCCCTGGGCGCCTTGATGGCCAAGTAAGGAGAACCGTGGAAGCGATCCGTACTCTCGAAGGCTTAGTTGATCATGTTCGGACGCTCAAGGGGGCTAAACGCCTGGCCGTGGCCTTCGGCCAGGACCCCAACACCATCGGCGCCGTCTCCCGGGCCGTGAAGGAGGGGTTTGTCCAGGCCTTCCTGATCGGTCATGAGGAGAAGATCGTCGAAACCTGCCAGCAAGAGAGGGTTGATCCGAAGCTCTTCACCCTGGTTCATGCGGAGAACGAAGTCGCCGCCGCGAAGGAGGCCGTTCGAATGGCGAGGGAGGACGAGGCCGATATCGTCATGAAGGGGCTCGTGGATACCTCCAAGTTCCTCGGGGCGGTCATGGACAAGGAGCGGGGCCTTCTCCCTCCGGGCGAGGTGATGACCTATGTCTGCGCCATCCAGGTTCCCCAATACCCAAAACTGCTCTTCGTCTCCGATACGGCGGTGATCCCTGTCCCCGACCTCAGGCAGAAGAAGGCCATGGTCCGTTATGCCGTGGCAATGGCCCACAGGTTCGGGATCTCCCTGCCCAAGGTCGCCCTTCTGGGTGCGGCGGAGAAGGTGAGCCCCCATTTCCCCTCGACCCTCGATGACGCCCAGATCAGCAAGATGTACCAGAGGGGCCAACTGAAAGGGGCCATCGTTGACGGTCCTCTCGACCTCTTCTGCGCCTGCGATAAGAAGGGGCTGGCCATCAAGGGTGTCAGGACCCCCGTGGAGGGGGAGGCGGATGTGTTGATCTTTCCCTCTCTGGAAGCTTCCAACACCTTCTACAAGGGGCTCATGCTCTTTGGGGGAGGCGAGCTGGCCGGCCTGATTCAGGGGACCACCAAGCCTGTGGTCGTTATGTCCAGGAGTGAAAGTCCGGAATCGAAATTTTACTGTCTCTCCCTGGCCCGTCTCATGGCGGAAGAGACTCTTTCATAAAGGAGGCGTCATCATGTCGTTTATTGAAACCGTCAAAGCGAAGGCGAAGAGCCTTCCTCAGACCATCGTATTGCCGGAATCTCAGGAACCCAGGAACCTGGAAGCCGCGGAGAAGGTTCTCAGAGAGGGGATCGCCAAGATCATCCTTCTGGGAAAGCGTGAAGAGATCATGAAGGCGGCGCAAGGAAGGGACCTTGCGGGAGCGACCTTCATCGACCCCCTCACAGACCCTAAGAGGGGAGAGTATATCGAGACTCTTGTGGAGTTGAGAAAAGCCAAGGGGATGACGGCCGAGAAGGCCGACGAGTACCTTCGTGACCCGGTCAACTACGGTGTCATGCTCGTGAAGAAGGGGGTCGCCAACGGTATGGTCTCCGGTGCGGTTCA
>JAMOAD010000212.1 GCA_023621955.1 Acidobacteriota bacterium | reverse complement strand
CCCTTCCTCAAGGGATCTTCCTCTTCAACACCGCCCCCCTGGGGGCTCTCTTCTCCAACCTCGCGGCGACTCTCTTCTCACCCCCTCTCCTGGTCTGCGGCTTCCTCTCTCTCTTCCTCCATCCGCTCTGGGAGGGAGGGGCGGCCCTCTTTTTCCGCTTCGCCGCCCTCTGGGCGGGGTTCATCGACAAGGCCGCCTCCCTCTTCGCCCCTTGGCACATGCGGATTCCCGGTCCCCCCCTCCTCCCCCTCTTCCTCTTTGGTACCTTCCTCCTGCTCTTCCTCTTCTGGAAGGGACACCGGTTTCTCACCTTCCTCTTGGCCCACCTTTTCCTGATTCTGACAATCCTCTGGCCCGAGAGCCGGGTGAAGGGGCCGGAGGTCACCCTTCTCGACGTAGGGCAGGGCGAGAGCCTCCTCCTGAGGGATCCCCGGGGTGGAGAGTTTCTGGTCGACACCGGGGGAAGCTATGTAGGTTCCTCTTATGTGGGGGAGCTCTTGGTGGTAACCCCCCTGCTTCTGGAGAGAATCCGCTCCCTGGAGGGTCTCCTCTTGACCCACCTCCATCCCGACCACTCCGGAGGGGTCTTCCGTGTCATGGCCTCTCTGAGAGTCCGCCGACTCTACCTCTCCCAGAGGGATCTCCTCCGCCCCGAGGCCGACGTTCTGCTTCGGGAGGCCGAAAGGAGGGAAATCGAGGTCGTCCCGTTGGAGGGAGGGGAGAGGATCCCCTTCGGCGGGGCCGCACTTCTCGTCTTTCCCCTTCAACGGAGGCCCAATCCGGGGGTAACCAACTCCGACTCCCTCGTCCTCAAGGTGGAGGGGTGGGGGAGGAGAATCCTCCTGACCGGGGACGCGGAGAGGGAGAGGGAGGAGGAGCTCCTGGAGGGGGGTGGCGAATCTCTTCGGGCCGAATACCTCAAGGTGGCCCACCACGGAAGCAACACCTCCTCCACCGCGGCCTTCCTAGAGGCGGTCTCACCGAAAGCGGCCTTCATCTCCGTCGGCCGAAGGAACCTTCACGGCTTTCCCTCTCCGAGGGTTCTGGAGAGGTTGAGGGAGCGGGGGGTCTTCACCCTCCGAACCGACCTGAGGGGTTCCCTCCGGCTGACCCTGCCGCAGGAGAGGTGGGTGACCACAAGATGACCGCCCTCTGGAGAAGAGTTGACTTTTCCCCCCTCCCATTCTAAGATGAGAACCCATGGCCGATAGGATCGACGAACTCCTCAGCCGTCTGGTTCCCCTGAAAGGTCCCGATGTGCCGACACCCCCTGTGAGGTATCGCTCCGATAATCCCTCTTCGTCCCAGGCCCTCTCTCCACTTCCTCCCGCCCGGTACGAACAGCCCGAGTGGAACGAGGACAGCGAGGTCAGGCTGAACAGGCTTCAGGAGATCGGCCGCTCCATCGAGAGCATGGTGGTCTCTAAGCCCTCCCCCCTTCCCGTCGATAGGAAGTGGAAGATCGATTACCCAAGCGAGCTCAACGAGCGTCAGCTTGCCGCGGTTCTCCAGGATGTGGGCCCGGTCCTGGTCATCGCCGGGGCGGGGAGCGGAAAGACCCGCACCATCGTCTACAGGGTCGCCTACCTCGTGGAGCGGGGGGTTCCTCCTGAGAGGATTCTCCTCCTCACCTTTACCAGGAAGGCCGCACAGGAGATGTTGAGCAGAGTCGGAGCCCTCCTGCGGGAGGAGAGCGTCCAACGGGTCATGGGAGGGACTTTCCACGCCTTCGCCAACTCCATGCTCCGCCGTTACGCCCCCATGCTCTCCCTCTCCCCCCGCTTCTCCATCGTGGACACCGCCGACAGCGAAGAGATCATCGACCTGATCCGCCATGAGCTTCATCTGGAGAAGAAGGAGAAGGCCTTTCCCCGAAAGAATCGGCTCCAGGAGATCATCTCTCGGGCGAGGAACCTCCAGATCTCCGTCGCCGACGTGATCCGCTCCCAGTTTAAGGGGCTCCTGGAGTATATCACCGAGATCGAAACCATCGACGAGGCCTACCGTCGCTACAAGAAACAGAACCAGGTCTTGGATTACGACGATCTTCTGGAGACCTTTCTCGACAACCTGAAGGAGAACGTTTCCTTCCGGGAGAAGATTCAGGAGCATTTCCCCTTCATCCTCGTGGACGAGTACCAGGATACCAACGCCGTTCAGAAGGAGATCCTCGATGTCTTGGCCTCCCGGGATCGGAACATCATGGTGGTTGGAGACGACAGCCAGAGTATCTACGCCTTTCGGGGAGCCCGGTTCGAGAACATCCTCCGCTTCCCCGAGAGCTATCCCGATTGCCGTGTGGTGAAGCTGGAGCAGAACTACAGGAGTACCCAGCCTCTCCTGGACTTCACCAACAACCTGATCGCCAAGGCGAGAATCGGTTTCCCCAAGACCCTCTTCTCCCTGGACGAACGTCCGGGAAAGCCCAAGGTGGAGCTCTTCTTCAACCAGGAAGACGAGGCCGAGTTCATCGTCGCCAAGATTCTGGAACTCCGGGAGAGGGATGTTCCCCTCTCGGAGATGGCGGTTCTCTACAGGGCCGGGTACCATGGAAACTTCGTCCAAGCGGAACTCCTCAAACGGAGCATCCCCTACGTCGTCTACGGGGGAATCCGCTTTGCCGAACGGCGCCACATCAAAGACATGGTGGCTTACCTGAGGGTCCTCTTCAACCCTTTCGATGCGATCGCCTGGAACAGGATTCTCAAGCTCCTGCCGGGAATCGGACCGGCCACGGCGAGACGGATCATCGACGCGATTCAGCTCAACCGAGGGCGTCTCGAAGGGGGGGAGATTTCAGGCAAAAAGGGGGGGGAGGAGCTCAAGAAACTGGCCCGAATCCTCCAGGAGAGCTCACCGGACTCCATGCCGGTGGTCAAGAAGCTGGAGCACCTGAAGGGGTACTATCTGCCTATCCTGAAGACCCTGGAGGATGATTACGAGAACCGGGTCATGGATATCGATGTCCTGATGACACTGGCGGTCAAGTACGATGACCGGGTCGAGCGGTTCCTGACGGACTTGGCCCTGGACCCGCCGTCCCAGAAGTTCCAGGATCGGAACACCCCCCTGGTGGACGAGACCGAAGAGAAGCCCCTGGTCCTCTCGACAGTCCACTCCGCCAAAGGGCTTGAGTGGAACACCGTCTTCGTTCCCCACCTCCTGGACGGGCTCTTTCCCTCCACGAAGTCCCTCAACAGCTGGGAAGACCTTGAAGAGGAGCGCAGGCTCTTCTATGTCGCCTGCACCAGGGCCAAGGAGAGGCTCTACCTGACCTTTCCCTCCCTGGTCGGGCTCTTCGATGCCTTCTTCACCCATCCCTCCCGCTTCCTCGCGGAGATCGATCCGGACCATTACGAGTACAGGAACTCCGCCCGTCTCTGACCTCGCCGCGGCTTGTGGTATAATTCTCCAACCACCTCCAGGAGGAAACCATGAGCGGTGTAACAAGGTTCTACGTTGAGAAGAGACCCGGCTGTGGGAGCGAAAGTGTCGGGCTCTTGAGGAACCTGCGGGAGTACCTCGGTTTGAACGGCTTGAAGGGCGTGAGGGTCTTCAACCGCTACGATGTGGACGGTCTCAGGGAGGAGGAGATCGAGCCGGCGTTGAAGAACGTCTTTTCCGAACCCCCCGTAGACCTTGTCTACATCGGCAGGCTTCCCCAAGAGGTCGAAGGTTTCTCCCGCTTCGTCTCGGAGTACCTGCCCGGTCAGTACGACCAGCGCGCCGACTCCGCCGAGCAGTGCCTCGCCCTCCTGCTTCAAAGGAGCGGTGTCAGGGTAGTCACCGCCAAGATTGTGGTTCTCGAAGGGCAAGTCACTCCTCAGGAACTCGCCAAGGCGAAGAGCTACTTCATTAACCCGGTCGATTCCCGAGAGGCTTCGGAAGACCTACCGGAGACACTGCAGAAGGAGACTCCCCTCCCCGGGGAGATTCCCCTCCTCGTGGGGTTTAGGGAGGCCTCGACGGAGCGGCTGAAGGAGTGGCAAAGAAGCCTGGGGCTGGCCATGGCCGTTCCTTCCCTTGCCTTCCTTCAGGAGCGGTTCCGCCAGGAGAAGAGGGATCCCACGGAGACGGAGATCAAGGTCTTGGATACCTACTGGTCCGATCACTGCCGCCATACGACCTTCCATACGCCCCTCCAGAGGGTCGAGGTTGAGGACAGCCCCTGGAGTGAACCTCTAGAGGCGGCTTTGAAGGAGTATCTCCTCGACCACAAGAGGGTTTACGGCGAGGAGAGGCCTCTGACGTTGATGCGTCTCGCCCTGGGGGCCATGAAGCTCCAGAGGGAGGAGGGGGGGCTTGAGGACCTGGAACTCTCCGAAGAGATCAACGCCGCGAGCATCAAGGTTAAGGTGGACGTGGAGGGAGGGCAGGAGGATTGGTTGGTGATGTTCAAGAACGAGACCCACAACCATCCTACGGAGATCGAACCCTTCGGGGGGGCCGCCACCTGTCTCGGAGGAGCCATCAGGGATCCCCTCTCCGGGCGGACCTATGTCTACCATGCCATGCGAGTCACCGGATGCGGAGACCCCCGAACACCCTTGTCGGAGACCCTTCCAGGAAAACTTCCCCAGAGGAAGATCACCCTTGAGGCCGCCCAGGGGTACAGCGCCTACGGGAACCAGATCGGCTTGGCCACTGGGTTGGTCAGGGAGATCTACCATCCCGGCTATGCGGCCAAGAGGCTGGAAATCGGCGCCGTCGTCGGCGCCGCTCCTTTGGATTCCGTGGTCCGGGGCGTTCCCGAACCGGGAGATCCGATCCTCCTGGTGGGGGGTAGGACCGGAAGGGACGGGTGCGGCGGAGCCACCGGCTCCTCCAAGGCCCACGACAAATCTTCCCTGGAGACGGCGGGCGCGGAGGTGCAGAAGGGGAACCCTCCCACAGAGAGAAAGCTCCAGCGGTTTTTCCGAAACCCTGAGGTGGCCAAGAGGATCAAACGGTGCAACGATTTCGGAGCCGGCGGCGTCTCCGTGGCGGTGGGAGAGTTGGCCCCGGGGGTCTTGGTCGATCTGGATAAGGTCCTGCGTAAGTACGAGGGGCTCAACGGGACAGAGCTGGCCATATCGGAGAGCCAGGAGAGGATGGCCCTGGTCTGTTCTCCTCGGGACGAGGAGACCCTACTGGCCCTGGCGGACAGGGAGAACCTCGAGGCGACCGTCGTGGCCAGGGTGACGGAACACCCCAGGATGGTCATGCGGTGGCGGGGGGAGACCATCGTCGACCTCTCCAGGGAGCTCCTTGATTCCCAAGGTGTCATCGAACCGCGGGAGGCCTACCTCTGCGCACCCCACTACGAGGCCAACCCCTTTCTCTCCCACCACGGGATGGAGAGTCTGAGGGAGAAGTGGCTCCACGAGGTTTCGGAGCTTGGAACCGCCTCCCAGAAGGGTCTGGGGGAGAGGTTCGATGGGTCCATCGGCGCCGGAGCCCTTTGGGCGCCCTACGGCGGGGATTCCAGGGAGACCCCCACGGAAGTCATGGGCTTTAAGCTTCCCCTCTCCGGGAAGAAGACCACCACCTCCACGGTGATGACCTTCGGTTTCGACCCCTGGGTCTCCTCTTGGAGCCCCTTCCATGGGGCGATCTTCGGGGGGATCGAAGCCCTGGCGAAGCTGACAGCGGTCGGGGCCGACTACAGAAAGGCCCGACTCACCCTCCAGGAGTACTTCGAAAAGTTGAGGGAGGAGCCGAAGAGGTGGGGGAAACCTCTGGCGTCCCTGCTGGGTTCCTACCTCCTCCAGAGGCGTCTCAAGGTCCCCGCTGTGGGCGGTAAAGACAGCATGTCCGGTTCCTTCGAAAACTTGGACGTTCCGCCAACGCTGGTAACCTTCGCCATTTCCGTCGAAGATGAGAGACACCTCATTACGCCTGAGTTCAAGAGAGCCGGGAGCCGAGTCGTCTATGTCCCCCTCTGCAGAGACCGTTTCGAGTTGCCCGAGTGGGACACCCTGGAGAGCAATTTTAGCAAAGTGAGGGAGCTGATCGCCTCCGGAAAGATCCTCGCCGCCGAGGCGGTCGGAAGGGGCGGTTTGGCGATCGCGCTCACCAAGATGGTTGTCGGAAACGGACGGGGGTTTCGTTTCACCTACCCCGTGAGAACCGGGGCGCTCTTCACGCCTGACTACGGCTCACTGGTCCTTGAGGTTCCCAGGGAGGAGGATTGCGGCCTCCTTCTCGAGGGGATCGGGTACCAGGTCCTTGGGGAGACCACGGACCGTCTCGAAATCGAGGGCAACGGCGAGTCCATCTCCCTTCACGACCTCAAGGAGGCGTGGAAGAGCCCTCTAGAGGAGATCTTTCCCGATGAGGACCGGGAGCACGAGAGCCAGCAGGAGAGACGGATACCTCTTCCGGAGGCTCTCTACAGGGAAGGGGGGGTGCGGAAGGGGCGTGTCCGGGTCGCCAAGCCGAGGGTTCTCATCCCCGTCTTCCCCGGCACGAACTGCGAAGATGACAGTGCCGAAGCCTTCCGGAGGGCCGGCGGGGATCCGGAGGTTCTTGTCTTCCGTAACCTCTCCATAAAGGCTGTTCAGGAGTCGATTGAGGCTCTGGACAAGGCGCTTTCCAACGCCCAGATTCTCATGATCCCCGGTGGGTTCAGCGCCGGAGACGAACCCGACGGCTCGGGAAAGTTCATCTCCGCGGTCTTCCGCAACCCCCGCCTCATGGACGGAGTCCACCGCTTTCTCGGCAGGGACGGCTTGATCTTGGGAATCTGCAACGGTTTCCAGGCTCTCTTGAAGCTTGGCCTGTTGACCCATGGAGAGATCCGCCCTCTCCAGGAGGATTCGCCGACTCTGACCTTCAACCGCATCGGTCGGCACGTTGCTTCGGTTATCACCACCAGGGTCGCCTCCAACCTCTCGCCCTGGATGTCCCTGGAGGAGCCGGGAACGCTTCACCAGATTCCTGTCTCCCATGGGGAGGGACGTTTTGTGGCTCCTCCGGAGACCCTGGAGGCTCTCTTTCTCTCCGGGCAGGTGGCGGCCCAATACGTCGACGATGAAGGGCGGCCCCGGAGAAACCGTCCTTGGAACCCCAACGGTTCCTGGGGGGCCGTGGAGGCCCTCTCCAGCCCCGACGGAAGGGTTCTTGGGAAGATGGCCCATACCGAAAGGGTCACCGACGGAACCTATCGCAACATTCCGGGAATCGTGCCTCAACGCCTCTTCGAGGGAGGAGTCTCCTACTTCCTCTGATCTCTCTGCCGGGAGAGAGGGGCAGGCCCATCCGAACTCTGAGAGGAAAAGCCTACAATTCGAGAAAGGGGAGGAGTTTGCTCGACCCCTCTCTTCTATGCTAGAATATTTTCATGGGCTGTCAAATCTTCAAAAGGGGCTTTTGGCTTTGCGCATCCGCCCTCTTTTTCTCTCTTTTTCCTCTCTTCTGTCAGGAGAAGGAAGTTCCTTACGGGTACGACGTCTCGGTTCAGGCCGTGACCATCTCGGTGACGGTTCAGGATGGCGACGGGCGCTTTGTTGATAACCTGTCGAAAGCGGATTTCCGGATCTTCGAGAACAACCGGCCCGTCACGGTCGACTACTTTTCCCATGAGTTCACGGCTCCCCTCAGCCTGACGGTCCTGCTGGACGTAAGCGGAAGCATGGGCCTTCAGGATAAGCTTCCCGAGAGTCGGGCCGCCCTCAGGCTCATGGTGCAGAACATTCTCTCCCCTCAGGACGAACTCGCCCTTCTGATCTTTGCAGACGGAGAGGTCGAGGTGGCCGCCCCCTTCTCCAGGGAGAGGGAGAGGTTTTTGAAGGAGATCGAACACCTTGACGCTTTCGGTCAAACCGCGCTCTTCGATGCTCTGGCGGTCTCCCCCGAGTATGCCACCCGGGGGAACCGGGAGAAGAGGGCCCTGCTGCTGATCACCGACGGAGTCGAAAACGACAGCCGCATGAAGATCGAGGATGTCGGCGAGATCGCCAGGAGGGCGGACGTGCCGATCTTCGTGATCGGTTACAAGATCCCTCTGACCGAGCAGTTGCTCAAACACAAGAGGGCCGCCTCCCTGACCCCCGACTCCATCGTCTCCTCTCTGAAGTTTTTCGCCGAAACAACCGGGGGGAAGGCTTTCTTCCTCAACGACTCCTCACAGCTCTACGCGACTCTGGGGGCGATCAAGAGAGAGCTCTCCCACCAGTACATCGTCGGCTTCACCTCCCATAACGGTGACTCCCAAAGGAAAATCCTTCGCGTCCAAACGAAAAAGAAGAGCCACCGAGTGAGAACTCGGCAGAGCTACAGATAAAAGAGTCTCAATTCAAGGAGGTTTTTATGAAAAGAGTGTTTCTACCGGCTTTGGCCCTTCTGGTGGGGTCTTTCATTTCCACCGGATGTGCCTCCAAAGGTTACGTTCAGCAGCAGATCCAGACCCTGGACAAGAAGGTAGCCGACTCCGAGACGGCCATCGAGGAGAACCAGAAGAGAATCAAGGAACACGATGAACGCCTCGTCTCTCTGGGCTCCCTCATCAGCCAGCAGAGCGAAGAGGTGAAAGAGGTCAGGAAGTTCGCGCAGGGGAAGCTGATTCTGAAAGAGGTTATTAAGAACAGCGACTCTCGTTTCAAACGCGACAGCGCCGAACTTTCACCAGAGGCCAAGGCCTCCCTGGATAAGTTTGTTCAGGATCTGATCGCCCTCGATAGGGGACTCTACCTGGAGATTCAGGGACATACCGACAAGACCGGGAGTGAGCCCTGGAACCAGGCGCTCGGCAAGAAGAGGGCCGAGGCCGTCATGGAGTACCTCTACAAACAGCACAAGATCCCTCTCCACAGGATGCAGGTTGTAAGCTTCGGAAGTTCTGTCCCTGTGGCCGAGAACAACACCAAGGAAGGAAGAAACCAGAACCGAAGGGTTGAGATTCTGGTTTTCGAATAGGCTCTTTTCGAAGACTTCGGGAGGGGTTTCCCCCTCCCGAAGCATGAAGCCAGGAAAAGGCTTCTCAAGGGACAGTCCAAGAGGACCCGAGACTCGTCAGGGTTCTCTTGGACACGCGCCCTTTAGACGGGGGACTCCGGTGAGGGGGATGTGGGGTGCCCGAAACCGTTGGGCGTGTCCGTGGATATCTGTCCGTCGAGAATCTCGACCTTCCGTCGCGCGTAACCGGCGATTCCATGGTCGTGGGTGACCATGAGAATCGTCTTTCCCTCGCGGTTGAGCTCGGTGAAAAGGTCCATGATCTCTTTGCCGCTCTTGGAATCCAGATTCCCTGTTGGTTCGTCCGCCAGGATGATCGGAGGATCGTTGGCCAGGGCCCTGGCGATGGCGACTCGTTGCTGTTGTCCGCCGGACATCTCCGTGGGCCTGTGGTCGGCCCACTCCTTGAGCCCCACTCTCTCGAGAAGCATCTCGACCCTCTCTCTCCTCTCCCTCCTTCCGATGCCGTCGAAGAGCATCGGAAGCTCGATGTTTTCGAAGGCTGTCGAGTAGAGGAGGAGGTTGAAACTCTGAAAGACGAAGCCGATCTTCTTGTTTCTGATCTCCGAGAGCTGATCGAAGGAGAGACCGGCGACATCCTCCCCCTCCAGGAAGTAGAACCCTTCGGTCGGCGTGTCAAGACAGCCGAGAAGGTTCATGAGCGTTGATTTTCCGGAGCCCGAGGGCCCCATGATGGCGATGAACTCACCGGGGTTGACCTTCATATGTATTCCCTTCAGGGCCTCGTAGACGACTTGGCCTGTCCGGTAGACCTTGCGAATCTTCACCAATTCGATCATTTCATGCCTCCTATTCGTATCTGAGGGCATCCACTGGGTTGAGCCTCGAGGCTCTCAGGGCGGGGAAGATTCCCGAGAAGAAGACCAAGACTCCCATGAGGACGGTGAAAAGGACGAGGATATCCGTCGAGAAGACCGGCCTGAGAAGGTAACTCTGAACTCCCGTGAAATCGTAGTCCACCGGAATCAGGCGGACGAGGCCGACGATGTTGAAGGCCACAAGGCCACCCCAAAGGGTGCCTCTGACAAAGATCAGAAGGGTTTCCAGGAGGAACTGCGCGACGATGTGGCGCCTCTTGGCCCCCAGGGCCATCTTGATTCCGATCTCCCGGGTTCTCTCCTTCACCAGGGCGTACATCAGGTTGGTGACGCCGACGGCGCCGATGATCAGTGTGAGGGAGCCGATCAGGAGGAGGAAGATCTGTATCCCCATGAAGACCTTGGCGCCCTCCTGAGCCTGCTCGATGGTGTCCCAGACGTTGAGCGCGTAGGTGTCTTCAGGGTTGAAGCGGTACTTCCTGCCGAGCAACTCTTTGATCTTCTTTTCCAGACCGGCGGCTCCGCCGCCGCTCTCCGGTTCCACGTGGATCATGTAGATCTGGCGGTTCTCCTGGAACTGAATGTAGGAGGAGAAGGGGATATAGACCATCTCCGCATCTGTCCCTTCGTAGGAGGAGGTCTGGAGCTTCTTCTTCATCACTCCGATGACGGTGAAGGGGACTCTGTTGATCAAGACCCTCTTCCCTACAGCCTCTTCATCGGGGAAGAGGTTCTCCGCGACGGCCCACCCGAGGAAAACCACTCGGCGCCGTTCCCTTTCATCGGTCTCGTTGAGGAAACGGCCTCCCTCCTGGGGGATCTGGTTCCTCATGTTGGCGAACTCGGGGTAGACGCCGCTCACGTTCCGTCCCGTCTCCTTGCCCCGGTAGGAGAGGGTGAGCGTGGTCATCGATTCCGGGGAGATGTAACGGATTCCTTGGGCCTGAGCCCTGATCAGCTCGACGTCTTCAGGGTAGAGGGAGATCTTCCGTCCTTTGGGAAGGCCCTGGTGAACCATGGAGCTCTGCCCTCCGCTGATGATCAGGAGCCTGTCGCCGAGACCTTTGAAGCTCTCTTGAAAGGTCTCGGAGAGGCCTCTTCCGAAGGACATAAGCAGGAGAAGGGAGAGGGAACCCCAGGCCAGGGCGAAGGTGATGAGACCCGTCTTTCGGCGTCGTTTTCCGCTCTCGTTAAGAAAGAGTTTCAGAAGGTGGATTCTCATTTTAACCCCTTAAAGCCTCTATAGGATCGGTGGAAGCGGCCTTGCGGGCGGGCATCATCCCCGAGATCAGGCCGATGATCAGAAGGGTGGCGACCGTGGCCAGCGCCACCAGCGGGTTGAGTTTGGGAACCCCCACGTAGTCCTTAATCTTGTCCATGGGAAGAACCTTCAGGAGCAAGGCCGCCATGGAGAACCCGACGGCTCCTCCTGTCAGAATCACCGTGATCGATTCCAGGAAGAACTGGGCCAGAATCTGTCTCCTCTTGGCCCCCATGGCGAGTTTGACTCCGATCTCCCTCCGCCGTTCCTCGACGATCACCAGCATGATCGACGCGACGCCTACTCCCCCGACCAGGAGGGTGAAACTACCGATCATTCCCAGAAAAATCGTGAGGGAGAGGAGGAAGATATTGATCTTTCCCTCCATCTCCGAAAAGTCCCAGATCTGCAAGGCATCTTTGTCTTGCGGGGAGAAGCCGGCCCTGTCGCCGAGGTGGTTGCGGAGAACCTCGATCGATTGGGGGGACTCTTCGGGGTGGATGGGTCGGTAGATGAAGCAGTTGACGAACTTGTCCCCGTAGAGGGCCGTGTAGGTTGTCCAAGGGATGAAGGCGGCGTGTTCGTCCCGCATCCCGTTGTAGTTGCTCGTCTGGATCTTGTGAATCAGGACCCCGACCACGGTGAAGGGAACCCCTTCGATGAAGATCTGCTGACCCACAGGATCCTCTTCCTTGAAGAGCTTCTCCGCCAGGGTGTAGCCGATGAAGGCCACCCTGCGCCGGAGGGAGAGGTCGGCGTCGTTCAAGAACCTTCCCTTGGCGGGTATGGTGTTGCGCATCTTCTCGTAATCCACGTTGACGCCCCGAACGGTGTTGAAGACCTCCTCCTTCTTCCGGCGGATCCTCTTGGCCCGTGAGAAGTCGGGGGAGACCATTTCGATTGTCTCGGGGAGCTTCGTCGGGAGAGTCTCTACCGTCTCGGGGGTGATCCTTACCTCTCTCCCCTTGGTAAGACCTTTGTAGGCCATGGTCGTCGTGCTGGGGAAGACGAGGACGATCCCCTTGCCCATGCCGCGGAAAGACTTCATAGTCTGCTCTTTCACCGCCGATCCGAAGGCCAGAAGAAGAACGACGGCGAAGGTTCCCCAAACAACGCCCGAGAGGGTGAGAAGAGTCCTCAGGGGCTGGCGTACAAGGTCCCGGTAGAGGGTTTTGAAGAACATGGCGTCACTCGATCTCCCGGGGAGGTCGCTCGACGATCTGGGAGCCCTCTTTCAGGCCTTCGATGACTTCGATCTGCAAACCATCGGAGAGCCCGGTCTTGATGGTCTTCTTGACGATCTCGTCGCCCTTCTTGATCTCCACGGTAGAGACTCCGTTCTCGGTATGGACAAGCCTTTCCGGAACCACCAGGACCCCCTTCCTTTCACGAATCTTGACGGAGGCGGTGGCGGAGTAGCCGGCCCTCAGGGTCAGGGGGCCCTGGGATGAGACGAGCACTTCGATGGCGAAGAGGTTGGCGTTGCCGTCTTTCGTGGCCTTCGGTGAGATACGGAGAAGCCGACCCGGGAGCGAACTTCCGGGGATGGCGCCGATGACGATCTCCGCGTTCATGCCGGGGGACATCTTTCCGACATCAATCTCGTCCACGTTCCCTTTGAAGAGCATCCGGGAGATATCGGCCATGGCGCAGAGCTCGGTACCGGGCTGATAGTTTGTCAGGGGAACCACGGGATCTCCCTGGAAGACCGCTTGGGAGAGGATCACTCCCTTGATGGGGGATCGGACGATGGAGTCGATCTCCCGCCCCGCGGTCTTAATGCGTCCGCTCTCGAGAAGTTCATACTTCTCACGGTTGACCCGGAAACGGAGCTCGGCCTCACGGCAAAGGCTCTCGGCGGAGTCCATCTCCGAGGGGGAGATGATCTTGGCGGCAAAGAGCTCCCTCTTTCTGTTCCGCTCCCGCTGGGCCTGTTCGAAACTCTCCTTGGAGACTTCCATGGCCCTGAGGGTTTCGGTGTATTCGACCGGGGTGGGGTTGGGAGAGACCGAGAAGAGGGGTTTGCCCTTCTCGACGGTGTCGCCGACCTTGAAGAAGAGATCTTTGACGATTCCCGAGATCGTGGATTTCACCTTGATCTCGTTCTCCGGTTCGATGGTTCCGACGGCCAGGGCCTTCTCGGCGACGGTTCCCCTTTGGACGGTCACGGTCTTTATGGCCTCTTCCCCTTCACGGCTCTTCCGGAAGAGGAAGAAGAGGGCCAAAACGATGAGGATGACCAAAACGACGGTTCCGATGATTTTTTTCATTCTTCACACCTCGCTGTGGTGGTTATGGGGTAAGAACGGGGGAGGGGTGGGGTTGGTTCCATGAAAGAGAAAAAGTCGAAGAACCCCTCTCGTTGAAAGGCTCTCTCTTGCCTCTTTTCGGCTCCTGGAAAAATACGGAAAACCTCTCCGGGCCTACAAGGGACACTCCCTTTTAGAAACATGAACCGCGAACAACGCGAACGGCACGAACAAGGGCCTCTTCTTCCTTCACTGCTCTCGTTCCCACCCTGGAGGGGAGGGGAAAACTTTCCTTGGACTCTTCCTCGAACCGCTTTAAATCTACAAGGGACAATCCCTTTAAATTCCATGAACCGTGAACAACACGAAAGACACGAACACAGAGAAACAGACAATAAAATCTTTCGCGGTTAGAAATACAGGGGACACTCCGTTTAGAAACATAAACCGCGAACAACGCGAACGGCACGAAACTCCAGCGGACACTCCCTTTTAGAAACATGAACCGCGAACAACGCGAACAGTACGAACGAGGGCCTCTTCTTCCTTCACGGCTCTCGTTCCCTCTCTTGAGGGATGGTGAAAGCTCTCCTTGGTCCCTCCCTTTTTTGTTCGCGGTTTTCGCGCCTTTCGCGGTGAAATTTTCAATGAACACTCCGGTTTAGAATCATGAACCGCGAACAACGCGAACGACGCGAACATGGAGAAGCAAACCAATACAAACTTTCGCAGGTTTTGCGCAACCACCGGTGGTAGGATGGGAGAGAGAGAAAACACTCCTGTTGCCCGGGATTTAGGGCAGATCCCTTTCGGCAGACCTTTCTGAGAGTGGATGAGAGGCTTCCTGAGGCACTCCCTTTTTTGTTCGCGGTTTTCGCGCA
>JAMOAD010000158.1 GCA_023621955.1 Acidobacteriota bacterium | reverse complement strand
GGGTCCGCGTCGAAAACAAAGGCCCCCAGGGCAAGCTGGAAGGCACCCCTCTTGAGACGGTCCAGGTAGGCAGGGTACTCGATCGGCAGAATCCTGACCCGGATTCCTCTCTTACTCAGCAAGTCCTGGATCAGAAGCGCGTACCGGCTTCGGAGGGGGGATTCGGAGTTGAGGAGGAGCTCTAGGGTGGGGACTCGGGAGGAGAGGGGGCGACGGGAGGAGGGAGGGAGAGGGAGCCTGTAATCCTTTTGGAGGAGGGAGAAGGGGGAGTAGAAGCCATGACCCTTCAGGAGCGCGAAGAAGGGGCCCGGGGAAAGGCTCGCGGCCAGGTACTCCCGGAGGGGAAGGGAGTTCAGCGGGGGGGAGCGGAGGTTGAAGGCGAGGTAGTAGAGCGAAGAGAGAGAGTATCCGACACTCTCAATCCCTGCCTCTTCCAGGGGGAGGCCCTCTTCGAAACGGTGGCCGAAGACGGCGTCGCTCTCTCCCCGCTTGAGGCGGAGGTAGGCGGCCAGAGGATCCTTCTCCACGGAGACGGCGACAGTTTTTCCCTGGACCTCCAAGAGGAGTGAGCTCCTCCCCTCGTGGGCGAAGAGAACGGAGCCCCTGGTTCCGACAACCCTCCCCCGCTCCTTTCCTAGCTCCGAGGGGAGGAGAATCTTGAAGGTGAGGAGGGAGAGGAGCGGTGCGTGGGGGTGCTTGAGGTGGAGGGTCACCTCCTGCCCCTTAGCGGAGAGCGATTCCAGAAACCCGAACTCCGAGGCGTAGGGGAAGTTTCCCTTCTGGTCGGAGAAGTAGCGAAGGTTGGCCAGGACGGTCTCCCCGTTCAGGGGGAGTCCGTTCCGGAAGGTCAGCCCTTCCTTGATCCTGAGACGGAGCCTTCTGGGGGTGGGCCATGAGTACTCTTCGACGATGTCCGGAACGATTTTTCCCTCCCCGTCGAAGGTGAAGAGGGAGGAGTAGAGGGGGTAGAGGAGAGAGGAGGTGGTAATGTCCGTCGCCAGCTGGGGGTTGAGGGTGGTGGGGAAGAGGGGGAGTGTCAGCCGGAAGCGCTGCTCCTTGGGGGGGTGGGATGAACAGGAGGGAAGGAGGAGAAGCAGGCAGAGGAGTTTAGCCGAGAAGAGCCTCGGCCGTATCCTTGACATCTTTCTTCGAGAAGGGTTTCTTGAGAAAGAGGGTCTTGTCGTTCCAGGGGGCCTCTCTCTCCTGATCGTTGAGGAAGAGGACTACGGTCTTGGAGCGGCCTGAGTGGGCGGATTGCCAGGAGAGAAGCACCTCTTTCCCCTCCTCTACCCCCTGAAGGTCGAAGAGGAGGGCCGTGAAGGAGTCTTGGGGAAGCTCCCAGAGCAGGGAGGGGTCATCAACCTCATGAACGAGAAAGCCGAGGGCTTCAAACCCTTCATGGAGAAGCTTCTTCAAATAGACGGGTTTTACGAAGAGGTAGACGGCCTTGGGAAGGAGGCCGAGCCGTTCCCGAAGGGCCGCGGCGGCCTTCTCGGCTTGAACTCGGATTCCGTAGGCAGAACTCTCCAGGCGGAGTCTTTCCAAGGGCAGAAGGGAGAGGCGGGATCCGATTTTGGGGAGGAGTACGGTGCAGAGGTCGGTGATCCCGTAGTGCTGAAGGTTCTTCTCCATGAGGCCTAAGAGGAACTTCTCCAGAATCGCGGAGAAGGCGGCGTCCATCTCTTCGTCCATCTCCTCCACCTTCTTGCGGAGCGAGAGGAGGTACTCCTCCTTGGGGTTGTCCGGGAGGATCTCCATCAGCTTTTCGGCCTCTTTCTGGACCCTCTCCCGGATGTTGATCAGGTCTCCGTACTTCTGGAGGGCCTTGAGGGTCTCCGGGAGGGTGTTCTTGATCCGGAGGGGGATGTCGTTCTCATGGTCCTTGTAGAAGGCGATCAGATGACTTCGGAGGTTAAAATAATCGGCCGAGGTGTTGAAGGTGAGTTGCTTCATCGCCCGGATGACCTCGACCCTCGTCTCCTCAAGGAAGCTCTCCTTGTAAAGGTTGAGCCACTGGAGACGGATCTGACAACTCTGTTCCACCGATAGGCGGTACCCTTTGAACTTCTGGAAGAACTCGGCAAGAAGGAAGCCTTTCATGAAGTCTCTCTTGGATTCGAAAATCTCCATGAAGAAGGGGAAGGCGCTTTCGCCGGTCAGCTCGAGAAAGGCCACTATCAGGGCCTTTTCATGGGCGTCGTCCAGAGGCTTTCTCAGGAGCTCCTTCAGCGTGGGGAGGAGAGAGAGGACCCTCTTCTGAACGACGATCTCCAGGAAGTCGGAAAAGAGGGGAGACTCCGGTCTCGCGACGATGGAGCCGAGGACCCTCTCCAGCTGGTTTGTGTTCCGGATCTTCAGGAGCTCCTTGCTCTTTTCCCACGCCCAGGAGGGAGCCCCTCCGAAGAGAAAGTCGAGGAAGAAGGAGACAGTCTCGGGGTCGTTAATCAGCTCGAAGAGCGAAGAGGCGAGATCCTCCGGAGGGAGGGTCCTGAGGAAGGCAAGCCTTCCGGGGTGGAGGGTGAGCAGATAGGCCTTTACGAGAAGGGGGCGGTCTTCGGGGAGAGCCTTTTCGTACCTCTTGAGGAGGGCCTCCCCCTCCTCGGGCCCCCCGAAGATTCCTATCAAGAGGAAGAGGTAGGGGTTCTGTTCAAACGCGGAGGCGTACTCTCTCAAGGCTTCAACCTTCTCGGGACTCTTCAAGGGGGCCTTGAGGGAGATCAGGTAGAGGGTATCGACGGAGGTGTGCCAACGGTCCGTACCGCCCTCCTGAATCTCTTCCAGAAGGAGGGGGAAGAGGAGCTCCGCCTCTTTCTCCGTCCCGTGCTCCTTCAGGAGCTTTTTGACCAGCTCTCTGGCAAAGGAGTCGGCCTCGGGGAGAGCCTGGCAGAGTGCGGAAATCTCCCTCTTAGACCCGGTGCGTTGAATGAGCGTTGCCGCGATGGCGGCCTCCTTGCGGCTCTGCTCGCCCAGCAGAACTTGATCCACCAATCCCATGGAACCTCCCGTCGAATCTTGAAGAGAAAACTATAGCAAAAAGAGAGAGGAAGGAAAAGAGCGGGCTTTATTCTCGAGATGATTGCCGTTCGATGTAATTTTCAGTGTGTTTCAACAGAGCGTCGAAAGTAGCTATGTCTTTTATGCTCCAATCGGCTCTTCCAAGAAGTCTGTTGAAAGATTTTGAAAATTTATCGCTGAACCCTTCCGTCATGCCGAGGCTGTTCATGACCCGGATGGCCCTCTCGAAGAGTCTCTGATATTCGGCCTTGGGAGCCCTGACGACTCCGTTTGAGAAGGGGGCGAGTTCGCAGGATCTCATGTAAGCCCGGTAGATCTCGTAGACGTAGATCACCACGGCCTGGGAGACGTTCAGCGAGGGGTAGTCGACCACCGTGGGAATCTCGGTGGAGTACTCGCACTGCAAGACCTCTTCGTTGGTGAGCCCGGTCTTCTCGGGGCCGAAGATCACGGCGATCTTCTGCTTCTCTTTGTTCTCCATGATCAGCCGGCCGATCTCCTCGGGGGGGAGGAAGCGCTCACGCCACTTCCCCTTCCTTCGGGTTGTGGCGATGGCGATGTCGACCTTGGCGAGGGCCTCTTGAAAAGAGGAGACCTTCTCGGCCCTCTCGATGATGTCGTAGGAGGCGTAGGCGAGTTTCTTCGCTTCATCGTGCTGAAGGTCCGGAGGGTTGATCAGAAGAAGGTTCTCCAGGCCCATGTTCCTCATGGCCCGAGCCGTCGAACCGACGTTCCCCGGGCTTTCCACGGAGTGGAGAACAATGGTGAGGTTTGAAAAATCAGGGATTCTCTTCGTGTTGTCGGTCATCATCCTCTTTCCTGTAGAGCAGAACTCTTCGGCTTTCCAACCCCCGGAGGAAGAGGTCGACCCGACGTTCCGCCGGGGAGACCCTCTCTCCGAAACGCTCTTCCAGGAGGAGGGAGAGGGAGGAGAGGTTCCTCTCCCCGTCGATCCGCTCCCAGAGGAAGCTCCCAATCTCGTCCAGCCCGAGGGAGGCCGTGGTGGGGAAGCAAAAGAAACGGAGGACCTTTTCGACCCATCGAAAACGGCTTCGGGGGACGAAAAGGACGACACGACCCTCTTTGGTGTTCCAGGGGACCCGCCGGATCGGAACTCTCTCTTGCCAGGGAAGACCACTTCTGCCCGTCATAACCGGTGACTATAGCAGAACTAGATCCCTACGGCAAGAGAGGAAAGGCGGTTTTGACCCTACCCTCCTTTTCGGTTATAATGGGAAACCGACAAAAACCTTAAGGAGTCGTCATGGAACCTTTGGAACAGAGAACCAACGACGAAGCGAGGGGTCGTCGGAAAAAACCCTCGCCCAAGAGTCACACAGTCAAGGTCAACGAAAGCCTTTGTAAAGGCTGCCTCAAGTGCATCAGCACCTGCCCTATGGGAGTCCTCGTAGTGGAAGAGAGCAGCTCCAGCATCTTCGGTCTGGTTGCCAGGGTCGAAGCGCAAGAGTGTTGCATCGGCTGCATGACCTGTGAACTGAACTGCCCGGATTTTGCCGTGGTGGTGGATTACGAAGCCAGAGAGGTGAAAGAATGAGCTCAAAGGAGATCTACTCGGGAAACGAGCTTGTGGTGAAGGGGGCCATTGCGGCGGGATGCCGCTTCTTCGCCGGCTACCCGATCACCCCCTCCTCGGAAGTCGCCGAAGGGATGGCGAAAACCCTTCCGAAGCACGGCGGAGTCTTCGTTCAGATGGAAGATGAGATTGCCTCTATCGGAGCCATTATCGGTGCCTCTCTCAGCGGGAAGAAGGTCCTGACGGCGACCAGTGGTCCCGGCTTCTCCCTGAAGCAGGAGAACCTTGGAGCCGCCATGATGGCGGAAGTCCCTCTGGTGATTCTGAACGTCATGAGGGGCGGCCCCAGCACAGGTCTACCGACGCGGCCGGCCCAGAGCGATGTGATGCAGGCCCGGTGGGGAACCCACGGAGACCACCCGGTGATCGTCTTGACCCCGGCCTTTCCCAAGGAGATCTTTCTCTCCACCGTGGAGGCCTTCAACCTCTCCGAGCGTTTCATGACGCCGGTGATCCTCCTGCTCGACGAGGTCATCGCCCACGCCCACGAACCTCTGGCCGTCCCCGAGCCGACGGAGTACGAGGTTGTGAACAGAAAGTACCCGGAGAAACTCGACAGTTTAGAGATTTACAAGAGAGAGATGGGGGAGCCTCCTATCCGTCCGGACTTCTTCATGGGCCTTCCCATCCATATAGACTCTCTGGAGCATTCGGACTACGGGACCCCTACGACCCACCCGGAGGTTGTTGAACTCCATCAGAGACGCCGGTTGGCGAAGGTTGAAAAGTACAAAGACGAAATCATCAAGGTCAAAACCTATGAGGAAGAGGATGCGGAGATTCTCATCTTTGCCTATGGCTCCATGGCCAGAGCCTCTTTGGACGCGGTCAGGGAGTTACGGAAGATGGGGATCAAGGCCGGGCTTTTCCAGCCTTTGACCCTCTGGCCCTTTCCGGAGAAGGCTCTCGAGAAGGCGGCCCAGGGGAAGAAGAAGATTCTTGTGGTCGAGATGAACTGGGGTCAGATGATCTACGAAGTGGAGCGGGTTCTTAAAGACAGGAACATTGAGGGCCTCTTGAGAATGAACGGATACGCCATCACCCCGGTGGAAATCATCAACAGAGTCAAGGAGCTTACCCATGCTTGATTACGAAAAATACTTGAGAACCCGGACCTTCCCTCTTCCCTGGTGTCCTGGGTGTGGAATCGGAACGATCTTTAAAGCGACCGTCATGGTCTTCGCCAAGCTCGGCTGGAACCCCGACGACCTTCTGGTCGTTTCCGGGATCGGTTGCTCCGGCCGTCTCCCCACCTATTTCAACACGAATACCCTCCACACGACCCACGGCCGGGCCCTGACTTTCGCCACCGGGGCCAAGCTCGCTCAGCCAGAGAAGAAGGTTGTGGTCTTCTCCGGCGACGGCGACGCCCTGGCCATCGGGGGGAACCACTTCATTCACGCCTGTAGAAGAAACCTGGACATTAAATACATCATCGTCAACAACTGCATCTACGGCATGACCGGAGGGCAGGTCTCGCCGACGACTCCTGGAGGATTCGTGACAACCACGACCCCTTACGGGAACAGCGAGCCCCACTTCAACACCGTGGAGATGGCCAAGGCCGCAGGGGCGACCTACGTCGCCCGGGAGACGGTCAACCGTCCCCGACAGTTGCAGACGGTTATCGAGAACGCCTTCCTCCATAAGGGATTCTCCGTGGTTGAAGCGATTTCGAACTGTCACATCAACCTGGGGAGAAGGAACAAGCTTCGCCATCCCATCCCCATGCTCAAGTGGATAGAGGAGCTTACGGTTCCCCTGGCCAAAGCCAAAGATATGACTCCCGAGGAACTGGAAAAAAGGTTCGTGGTCGGAGAGTTTGTCAAACGCGACCGACCCGAGTACTACGATATCTACCGGGAAACCATGAAAAAAGCACAAGAGGGTGGGAAACATGCCGAATAGATACGAGGTAAGATTGGCTGCCGTCGGCGGGCAGGGGTTGATCACCGCTGGAGCCCTGCTGGCCAAGGGTGTTATCGAGAAGAAGGGGATGTACGCCACCCAAAGCCCTACCTACACCTCCCAGGTGAGGGGTGGGCCGACGAAGGTCGACATCCTCATGGATAAAGAGGAGATCCTCTTTCCTCAAGCTACGGCGATAGACCTCTACTTCGCCACCGCGCAGAAATCCTTTGACCTTTACTACCACCACATCAAGAGTGACGCTGTGATCATCGTCGATTCTGACCTGGTGACCAAGCTTCCTCCGGGAATGCCCCAGAAGCTCTACGGGATTCCCCTGACCAAAGAGACCGTTGCCCACGTCGGGAACATCGTCACCGTCTCCGTGGTGGCCCTGGGAATCGTCGCGAAAGTCTCCAAGCTCCTCTCCAAAGAGGAGCTTCAGAATATTGTCGTTTCTTCGTTCCCGAAGAGCGCCGAAGAGCTTAATCTCAAGGCCATCGACCTCGGGTACTCCCTGATCTCCTGAGTCAGGGCTGAGAAGGGTCGGAGAGGGAGACGATCTTGTAGTGGCGGAGAATCTCTTCCCGCCACTCCCTCTCCTTCTCCTTCTTCTTCTCCAGTCGGATCTTCGTCTCGATGAGGGAGGCTACCTCCGCGAGGTGTCGCACCGGGAGGCCGAACTTCTTCTGGTAAGGGGTGTAGGTTGAGGCGTAGTACTCCTCTATGTCTGCGAAGGAGACCTCGATTCTCTTCAGAAGGATGTTCTCTTTCATGAGATCGTAGGCGATATACTCCTCTACAAGGGGACGGAGCCTCTTGAGGGAGAGGTTGAAGAGGGAGAGTCTCTCCTCTAAAACCTTCAACTCCCCATACTTTCTCAGGAGCCCTTCCTCGAAGCGGAGGGCGACGTCCTCTCCCACAGAGGGTAGCTCATTCTTGTACTCCATGTGAACCGCCTTCATGGTCAGGACCCTCTCAAGGGCCTCCGCCGGAGGGAGGGAGGGGTCTTGAAAGAGGAACTCCCGGGCCACCAGGATGTCGTAGAGGGTGATGTAGCTCTCTCCGATCTTGGCCACCGCCCTGTTTACGGGGTAAGCTTCCAGAAAGAGGGAGAGGCCGAGGAGAAGACTAAAACATATTGCCGATCGCGAAATAGACATAGAACCGTTTACGCCTCTCTTTATCGAGATTCCAGGCCCCGTCGATCCGGAAGGGGCCCAAGGGGGTTCGGTACCGGAGCCCTACGCCGACGGCGTTGCTCATCTCCCCGGAGCGGAGAAGGTCTTTGTTGTTCTTGTAAACATTGCCCCGGTCGTAAAAAACCGAGAACTGGAGGTTGGGGAGGGGGATGGGAACCGGGACCGTGAGCTCCAGGTTGTTGACCAAGAGGGTGTTGCCTCCCAGAGGGGAGTCCGTGGAGGGATCTCGGGGGCCGAGTCCGTCGATCCCGCTTCCCCTGAAGGAGAAGCTCCCGCCGGCGAAGTACCGGTCCACGATCGGGATTGTGCCGCCGCCGAAGCCCCACCGGAGTTGGTTGAAGAGGAAGACATCGTTCTTGAACTTCCAGAACTTCTGGAAGCGTCCGGAGGTCTTAAAGAACTTGGAGGTCGTCCCCAGGAACCGCAAGGCCAGGGTGTTGTCCGAGGAGAGGTAGCTTCCCGACTGGGGGTTGAAGGGGTCGTCCCTCTTGTCCTGGGTGAAGGAGATGGAGACCGAAGAGGTCGAGAAGGGGGAGTTCTCCCGGTCCACCTTCGAAGGGGCGATGTCCAGGGAGAGGAGGTTGGTGTTCACCAGGCGGAAGTTGGAAGTGATGAAGCGTTGCCCCGAGAGCTTGTGGATGGCGTTCACGGCGAAGCCTTCGCGGCTGTAGGTGTAACTGCGGAGAAACTCCTTCTCGTACCAGAGGTTGAAGAAGGTCTTGAAGACTCCTTTGTGTTGCCAGGGTGTGTCGAAGTTGAAGAGAAAGCGGTTCTCGTTCTTCCCCAGCTTCACGATGAAGGAGTAGATGTTCCCCCTCTTGAAGGGGTTGAGGCGCTGGTATTCCACGGTGCCTCGGAAGCCGACCCTCTCGCCGTAGCCGATTCCGTAGTTGAAGAAGTCGGTCCGCCCGGGCTCGGTCTGAACGACTAAGAGCTTCTCCCCCGGGGCTGTGGGAATCTTGAAGACCCTGAGCTGATCGAAAACCCCATAGTTTTCAAGGTTCTTCATGCTCTCTTCGATCCGGGCCTGGTCCAGGAGGTCCCCCTTCTTGATGACCATGCTCTTGTCGAAGAGCGAACGGGCCAGGATAGGCTCTCCGAGCCAGAAAACCTCCTTGACCCGGGAACGTTCCCCCTCGACGATGGTAAAGGTGATCCGGACAGAGCCGGAGGGGCCGAAGGCGGTGACGGTATCGACTTTCACGTCGTCGAAACCCTTGGATTTGTACTCCCTCTCGATGGCGTTCTTCCACCGGAGAATGGTGTCGTTGCTCAAGGGGCCTTGGGCGGAGATGCCGGCGATCCTTTCGAGGTAGTAACGGTCGAAGAAGAGACCCCCCAGGATCTCGACGCTTTCGACGATGGCCTGCCGCTTCTCTTGGATGGAGAAGAGGAGATCAACGTTCTTGCCTCGCTCCTTCGGCTCAACCTTGAGAGAGGCTTCCCTGAAGCCCCTCTGCCAGTAGAGGTACTCCAGCGCCGTCACCATGTCGGCCATACAGGAGGCATCGAAGTAAGAGTAGAAGAAGTAGTCTTTCAGAAAGGGGGCGACGGCACGCTTCAGCTCATCAGACTTGAGGGAGCTGTTCCCCTGGAAGAGGATCTCCCCGAGGCGGTAGCGGGTTCCCCTGTGGATTCTGTACTCCACGGTGATCGTCGACTCGTCGCTGGAGAAAGAGGTTTCGATCTTTGGGAGGACAAACCCTCTCTTGCGGAGTTCGCCCAAGAGCTTACTCTTCCCCTCCTCGACGGCCCAGGGGGGGAAGACGGCGCTTCCCCAGAGGGGGGAAAGGATCTTGGGGTTGAAGGAGGCGCCCAGAATCCGGAGAACCACCTTCTGTCCCTTCTGCACGTGGAATTCCAGGGACGAGGAACCGTCCTGAAGGATCTGGGGGGAAGAAGAGACCGTTGCCATCAGGAAGCCTTGGGAGACCAGAAGGCTCTTGAGGCTCGATGCGGCCTTCTCGGCGCGCTCCAGGGTGAAAGGGTCTCCGACTTTGACGGAGAGGGCCCCCCTCAGGTCTGCCCCCTCGGCGCCGGAGATTCCGGAGAAGAGGATTCTCGAGACCTTGGGGGGCTGGGGAATGCGGAAGCGGAAGAACAGGGAGAGATGAGCGGGAGAGGGCTCCTTGATCACGATGGAGAGGGAGTATTGGGAGTAGCCGCTCTCCTTGAGGAAGCGGTCGATCTCCTCCCGGGCTCTCTCTTCAACCTCTTTGTAGTAAGCCTCTCCGGAGAAGGTTGTCCGGAGGTAAGAGTTGACTCTCTCCAGGAGCATGCGGTCGGACCTTCGTGAAAGCCCCTCGACCTTGATGGACCGGATGAAGCGGGAGGGGGTGATCCGAAAGATCAGCTCGCAGCTCTCCCCTTCCGGGACGGCGTCGGCGGTCACGTTGTCGAAGAGCTGAAGCTGAAGGATGCTCTTGATGTCCCGATCCACGGAAAGGATCGACAGCGGCTCCCCGGTTCGGCTCTGGAGGAATTCCCGCACGATCTTCTCCTGGGAGAGGGAGATACCCGTGAAGGAGAGGCGGCCGATAGGCTTTCCCAGGCAAGCTTTCCAGGGCTCCTGGGCGGCGAGGGGGAGGAGGAAAAGGAGAAGGATGAAGAGAGGGGAGAGGAGTCTCTTCATCTGCTCTCCCTCCGTATACGGATATCAAAGTTGAAGAACCCGTTCTCATCCCGGAAGGCGATGAGGGAGACGTTCTTTGTCAGAGAGTATTCTGCGAAGAGCATGGAACTCCTCTGTTGGTTTGTCAGATCAAAGGAGTAGATCACGAAGAGGTTCTTGTAAACCTTCTTGCCCAGAGAGATTCTCGGGGTAGGCTCGGAGGTGGAACCGCTTACGAAGGGGTCGACCCTCACTGTGTCGATCTTGAACTTGCCCAGGGTCTTGCGCTGGAGGAAGTCGGTCACCGTGGAAGCCACCAGCGTTGAGGTCCCGTAGACCGAAGACAACTCGTTGGAGTAGGTCCGCTTGTAGTTCTCCCCCATGGCCAGGAGGGTTAGGATCTCCTGGGGAGGCAGCGAGGGGGAGGAGGTGAAACCGGGGACCGGTTGACTCTTGTACCCCGAGACGGAGAGGCGGATCCGGTACTCCTTGATGAAACATTCGCTGATGAAGTTGAGCCTGGGGTTGATGTAGTAGGGGTTGTCGAAGGTGATCTCCCCCCTCAGGAGGTTGAAGGTCCGGTCCGAGAAGGAGAGCTCTCCGCTCTTGAACTTGAGGGAGCCGAGCATGACCGGACCGATCGGGTCTCCCCGCAGGTTGATGTCGAAGAAGGCCTCCCCTTTCAAGAGGGAGTTCCTGACCCAGACCTTTCCCCGGGAGGAGAAGTGGAGGTCGAACTCCAACCTTCTCATCCACTCCGACTGGCCCGAAGGAACCTCTTCGGTGCCGCCGAAACGGACGGCCTCCTCAATCTCCTTCTGATACTCCATCTCGTCGATGACGATTGCTCCGGAGACAAGGATCTTGGAACCCTTCAGGGAGAACTTGAGATCCGCGTCGGCTTTGGCTTTCACCTTCTCCATGGGGATAAGGACGATATCCTTCCCCTTGAGGGTTATCAGGAGGTCCTTCAGCTCGCCCTTCGAGAAGGTCACCATCCCTCCCCCGGTGACGGCTCCTCCCCCGAGGGTCCCCGAAAGGGCGGAGATGTTGAGCTGGTTGTTGTTCAGAAGACAGACGAAGCGGAAGTTTTCGATGGTTTGAGAGTAGTTGGGGAGGGAGAGTGTCTTCCCTTGGGATTGGACGATTCCGCGGTACTGAAGGTCTTTCCAGGGGCCCTTCACGGAGACGGAGAGGAGGAACTCCCCTTCGTTGAAGTCCCAAGGGAGAAGGGCGTTGATGTTGGAAGAGTCGAGTTTGACCTCCAAGTCAGCTCTCTCCTCCACGAGGTTGAGGGTTCCCTTGAGGGTCGCCTTCAGGTCGCGTTTCTTCGTGGAGGCTTCGGCCGATAGGGTCAGGGAGTCCTCGGAGGGGACCACGAAACCCCGCGAATCCAGTGGGAGGGGTCGGTTCTTGTAGTAGGCGAAGTCTGGGGAGGAGAGTGTGTAGAAGAGTTTGTCCTTTCCGAAGTCCCCGATCCCCTTCAGGGCCATGTCGAACCTTCCCGCCAGGGAGGGGGAGAGGGAGGCGAAATCGAGACCCGTGCCGCGGACATCCACATCGAAGGTTCGGAAGAGGCGTTGGCTGAAGGTCAAGGTGAAGGATCCCGAGAGGTCTCCGTGGTGGGTGAGGCCGTGGAAGGAGGAGAGGCGGAAGAAGCCGTCCCCCTTGCGGTTGAGGGATTCCAGGGAGGCTTGATAGTTTCGGACCCTCTGACCTCCGAAGGTAAAGAGCTCCCCTTCGACGGTTCCTGTGACCTGAGCGTTCTTGGGGCCGAAGACCTCGCTCCGGAATTCGCCCCTTCCGGAGCCTCCCATCAGAGGAAGCTTGAGCTCGAAGATCTTGTCGATTCCCCTCAGATCGAACTTCTCGCAGGAGAGGTTGATCACCGTCGTCTTGTCGGAAGAGAAGTCCCCGCTCCCCTGGAACTTCTCGCCCCTGAAGGAGAAGGACCCTCTGGTGACGCTGTTGCGGGTCTCCGTCGTCGCAGAAGCCTCTCCCACGGGGACGCCCATGAGGGAGAGGCCGTCGACCCTCACCTTCGCCTGGGTATGGGGAGTGAGGAAAGGTCCGTCCAGGGTGACCTCCAGAGAGCCCTTCCCGTCGGGTTTCCACTCCGAGAAGTCGCTCTCCGTAAAGAAGAGGAGGGCCGGAAGGTAAGGGGGGAGGCGGGAGAAGGAGCCCGAGAGGGAGAGGGAGTCGTACCTCTCCTTCTGGAAGTCCATCACCGTAGAGAGTGAAAAGAGGTCTTGTCCGGAACGGAGGGCAGGGGCGGAGAGGGAGAGCTTCAGATTCTCCAGGTTGTAACGGAACTCCAGGAGACCCGAGAGGGGAAGGTTACGGGTTGCTCCTTGGGGCGCCTGGCAGAGGGCCTTGCCTTGAAGGATATTCTGGGACTCTATGACCCGGAAATCGGCGTCACAGAGGGAGGAGAAGGGAAGCTCCGTGTCGAAGAGGAGGAGAAACTTCTCCGAAGGGAAACGGCGGAGGGAGAAGCGGTAATCCTGCCAAGTTCCCTCCCCGTGAACAGAGAGGTCGTCAGGGTGAAGATCTAGGGAGAAGTCGTCTTCCACCTGACGGTAACGGACGAGAAGCTGGGAGATCGGCAGGGATGCGATCTTGCCGTTCTTTCCGGTCACCGTCACCAGAATGTAATCCCTGTCCTGCGCATCGTTGAAGAGCTTCAGCTCCCCCTTCCCCTCCCCTTCGAAGAGGAAGGGAAGCTCCAGAATCTTCTGAACCTGCGTGAGATTTCCCGCGGGTTCCAGGAGAAAATTGTAACGGAGCCTCTTAGCGAAGAGCACCTTTCCTCCGCCCCGGAGGTTCAGGTTTTCCGCGAAGAGGTTGAGGTTTCTGAAGAGAACCCGGTCTTCCAGGAGGATCAGGTCGAGCTTTCCAAAGCCGTGGAAGGTGGTCTCGTCCAAAGAGATGGTCATGTCCTTGACGACCAGACGGAGGAAGATCGATTTTCCCCTCTTGACGGCCGTTCCATCCACCCCCGCGAGACGGCACCCGATTCCCCGGGTCTTCAGGGAGATCGTCGCATCCGCCAGGGTCCCCTTGAAGTCCACTCCTGGGAAGGAGAGGGCTCCCGCCTCGGATCCGGGGGTCTCCTTGGAGAAGTCCAAGGCGATCACCGGGCGTTGAAGGTTGACCGAAAGGGTGGTCTTGAGCGTGAAGAGATCGAAGCTCTCCAGGCCGGCTTCGGCGGAGAAAGCCGAGAAGGAGACCGTGTCGCTCCCCTGGGAGGGGTCTAAGAGGGTGACCTTGAAGGGGAAGTACTGGTAACTGACGGAGCCTACGGAGTGAAGGTACCTACGGACGAGAAACTGGGTAAAAAACTTCTGCCAACCGATGAGGGCGACCACAAGGATGAAAAAAAAAAGGCGGCGAGCAGAAGAGGTTTCGAGGGTCTCTTCATCCTTTCATCAGTTTGTTCCAGTCGGATAGGAATTTTTCGATTCCGCTGTCGGTGAGGGGATGGCTCATGAGCTTTTTGAGAACATCCAGGGGGAGGGTAACAACATCCGCGCCCAAGAGAGCGGATTCGACAACATGCTGGGGATGACGGACCGAAGCGACAATGACTTCCGTGTCAAGCATATAGTTGGAGAAAATCGTGAGAATATCCCTGATGAGGTCCATTCCAGAGACACTTATGTCGTCGAGCCGTCCGACGAAAGGACTCACGTAGGTCGCTCCGGCCTTGGCGGCCAGGAGGGCCTGGGAAGGGGAAAAGATCAGCGTCACGTTGGTTCGGATCTTCTCCGCCGTGAGGGTTTTGACGGCCTTGAGGCCTTCGAAGGTGGCGGGAATCTTGACAACAATGTTGTCGTCGAGGGCGGCGAGAATTCTTGCCTCTTCCACCATGGCGTCACTCTTCTC
>JAMOAD010000367.1 GCA_023621955.1 Acidobacteriota bacterium | reverse complement strand
AGAGGGCCTTCCGGCTTCGCCCCCACGCCTCCAGCCCCCCGTCGGCCGTGGTGAAGAGGAGTCTCTGGCCCCCGGAAGGATCACTTCCCGGTTTGTCCATCTTCCCCTTGAGGAACCGCTCCTTCCTTGAGAAACCGCTCCGCACATTGGGAAGAGCAGAAGTAGTGGTTCTTTCCGGAGGCTTTCAGAACCACCGCCTTCTCCTCGGGGAGGAAAAGACCGCAGACAGGATCCCTCACCATCTCCTTGCGGCTCTCTTGAAGACCGCAGACAGGATCCCTCACCATCTCCTTGCGGCTCTCTTGAAGATCCTTCTTCTCGCTCCCCTCCCCTTTCGGAGGCGTCTTTCCGATCTCACGGACCAGGAGAACGAAGAGGTAGACGGCGAAGAAGAGGAAAAAGAGACGTATCCAGAGCATCAGGGCGCCTTCACCGGTAGGTAAAGGGGAAGACGGTGCTTCCCGGGGGAACGACCGTTCCCCTCCGAAGGTAGTTGAAGGGATAGACCACCGTGTCGTTGCCGATCTCCACGTCGAACTCGACGAAGGTGTTCTCCGGGGAGACGAAGGTCACCCCTCCCTCACCAAGCCGTTTCTGATTCTTCCTGTTGAAGTAGGAGATCGCCGATGTAAGGTCCTCCCGGTTGTTGATCCCCTCGGTGATCTCCTGTTCCTCGACCTTGAAGATTCCGACCTTGAGCCCCTCGGCGGCGCCGATGTTGATGGCATCCACCAGGAAGAACTCCCTCTTGGGGTTATGGTCTTCGACCCTCTCGAGACAGGAGAGGAGCCGAGGCCACCGGAAGACGAAGATCGAGGAGCTGACCTCCTTGATCCTCTTCTCCTCGGGTGAGGCGACAACCTCTTCGACGATCCGCAGGAACCTTCCCTGCCGGTCTTTCACGATCCGTCCGTAGGGGGGAGGGTTGTCGAACTCCGTCGTGATGATCGACACATCGTTCTCTTCGGCTCTGTGGTACTCCAGAAACTCTTTCACCGTGGCGGCGTCGAGGTAGGGGTTATCCCCTACGGTGATCAGAAGCTCTCCTTGAAAACCGCCGAGCTCTCTCACTCCGGCCTTGACGGCGTCCGCGGTTCCCAAGGGTTTGCTCTGAAGGGCATACTCGACCTTCTCCTGGAAGAAACCTTTGAGCGTTTCTTGGTTGTGAGGCCCCACGACCAGCACGACTCGCTCCGCCCCCCCCTCCCTCAGGCTCTCCACGGGAAAGCGGATCACCTCACGGCCCAGAATGGGATGGAGCAGTTTGTTCGTCGCCGATTTCATGCGCGTGCCGATGCCGCCGGCCATGATGAGACCTACCAACGCCATGGTGGTTCCTCCGTCAAAAGGGGACGTTACTTCCGTCGCGCCTTTAAGCCAATGGTGAGAAAGAAGACTCCCTGGGGGGATGAAAACTCAACCTCCGTGATCTCCACACGGGGGGAGTAGAAGACCCTGTGGCCCTCCCCCACGATGATCGTCGGAGGGGTGATCTTCTCGCCCCCGAAGCTGAGGTCCGCCAGCTTGTTCCTGGCCGTCCCGATAACGATGTTGGCAAACTCTCCGATCGCGTCCCTGACTTCGAAGGAAAACTCCTCCACCTCTTCCATGAGCATCTGAGAGGCGATCTTCAAGGCCAGCTCCTTAGGGAGGCTCAAGGAAGCGGACCCTTCCATCTCCCCTACAAGGCCGATGACCGCGGAGATGAAAACCTGTTGGTTTCGACCCTGTACGCGGCTGATCTGGTTGACATCAGCCTCTACCTGGGTAAAGCTGAAAAGGTGCTCCCGGCAAGCGTCTATGAAGAAGCCAAGATATTTACACTCCAGCATGGTCAGCCCTCACCCGATCAGTATAGCAGAGAAGAACAGCCTTTGAAAAGAGCCCCCTCGACTTCTTCCCGAGAGCCCCTGCACCCGTTGTCCCCTATGTCTCTCTTTCATCAGGGCTCTCCCACCCTCTCCCCTCTCTTGACATCTACGACCTGCCCCGTCAAGGGGGAGAGAAGGGTCTGTAGTGTCGCCTCCGCCACCTCCCGGGGGTCCAGGAGTGTTCGAGGATCCTCTAAACCGAAGTTTTCCCGCCTCATAGGGGTCGCCGTCCTCTCGGGGTTGATGACGTTCACCCTCACCCCGTCCCCCAAAAGCTCCTCGGCGGCCCCCTGCATGAGGTTCACCACCGCCGCCTTGCAAGAGGAGTAAACCGAATAGAGGGCCCTCCCCCGGGTATAGGAGCTGGAGGTAAAGAGGACCAGGCTCCCCCGGGAGGCCCGTAGAGGGGCGACCGAGGCCTTCAGGACGTTCAGGGCTCCCAGGTAGTTCACCTCGATCTCCCGACGCATGGTTTCGATCTCCCGATCCGCGACTTTGCCCATCCCCAGGAGCCCGGCGGTGTTGACGACGAAGTCTATCCTTCCCTCCTGCAGGAGCACGCCTTCCAGAAAGCCGCGGACGCTTTTGTAGTCGCACACATCGGTCCCGGTGCTCAAGGATGTCCCATAGACTCTAGCGCCAAGCCCTTCGGCCCTCTGGACAACTTCCCGGCCTATCCCCTTCCCCGCTCCGAAACAGACCAGAACCTTCCCCTCGAACCCTTTCAGGTTCTCTTCCAGGGGGGCTCGGATGCTCCGGATCTGGAAGAGCTTGTCCGCCAAAACGATATCCCCCGGATAGGTCACCTTCAGGTTGCTCTCCTCACCCTGAACGATGAAGATCGGTGAGATTCCGTACCTGAGGACGAGGCCGCAATCGTCGGTCACCTCCGTAAAGTTTTCGGCTTGGGCCCTCCGATGGGCCTCTTTGATGATGGAGGCTCGAAACCCCTGGGGGGTCTGTCCCCTCATCAGCTCCCTGCGGGAGGGAATGGAGTCGATGAAGCCCCGCTCATCCCTCTTGATAATCGTGTCGGTCGCGGGGATGGCCACGTCCACGGCTCCGTACTCCCCCAGAGCGTCCAAGCAGAGATCTATGGTCTTGGTGGAGAGGAAGGGTCTGACGGCATCGTGAAGAAGGACGAGGCACTCTTCCCCTTCCGGAAGGGAGTTCACTCCGAAGAAGGAGCTCTCCTGACGGCTCTTCCCGCCGTTGATCAGCTTGATCACCTTGGTGAAGTGGTTCTTCAGGAGGATCTCCTCCATGAGGGAACGGTAGTCTCGATGGACCACAATGATAATCCCGTCGATACGGCTGTGGCGTTCAAAGATCTCCAAGGTGTG
>JAMOAD010000037.1 GCA_023621955.1 Acidobacteriota bacterium | reverse complement strand
CGTGCGCAACCTTCAGCTCACCGATAAGGCCGCCTTTATTCTCCAGGTCTTCATGCGTTCGGCGATTCTCTACCTTCAGTACCTGAAGGAGATCAACCGGGAGACGGCGGACCTTGAACGGAACCTTCAGAAGGCGATCAAGAACACGGAGCTGATCAAGCTCCTCCTCTTGGAGAAGTCCTTGGTCCTCTTCATCACCTCCCTCAAGTCCAACGAGCTGACCCTCGAGAGGATTCAGAGGGGGAACCTCCTGCGGATGGACGAGGATGACCGGGACCTCTTGGAAGACGGAATCATCGAGAACCGCCAGGCCATTGAGACGGCCAATATCTACAGCAACATCCTGAGCGGGATGATGGACGCCTTCGCCAGCATCATCTCCAACAACGTGAACATCATCATGAAGAAGCTCACCTCCCTCTCCATCGTCCTCATGATTCCGACCCTGATCGCCAGCCTCTTCGGGATGAACGTCCACGTTCCCCTTCAGAGTTCGCCCTGGGCCTTTGCCTCCATCGCCTTGGGCTCATGCCTGCTCTCCCTTCTCCTGGCCTTGGCCTTCGTCAGAAGGAAGATGATTTAGCGGGGCCAACCCCTTCCCAAAAGAGCAGAGGACCCCGGCGCCGGAGAAGGCCTGCCGTTTTTTTAAACGCTCAGGGAACTTCTCCTTGACTTTAGCGTTAAAGAAAGATGATGGTCATCGAGACGTTCCAATTGAGCCGAAGCTTCGGGAAGGTTCGGGCGGTTCAGAGGCTGGACTTGAGAGTGGAGGAGGGGGAGGCGTACGCTTGTCTTGGTCCACACGGGGCCGGTAAGACCACGGTTATCCGAATGATTCTCGGTTTGATCCCTCCGACGGAGGGGAGAATCCTTCTCTGGGGAAAGAGCCTCGGAGAGGGGGGAAAAGAGCCGCTCTCGAAGGTCGGAGCCCTTCCGGAGGGGGCCTCTCTCTTTCCACATTTAACGGGAAAGGAGAATCTTGAGATTCTGGCGTACCTGGGGGGGTGGGAACTCCAGGATGTGGAAAGGGCTCTAAGAAGCGTCTTCTTGACGGAGAGAGATGCGGAAAGGCCGACCGGGGAATATTCCGTCGGAATGAAGCGAAGGCTTGGCCTCGCCGCGGCCCTCCTTTCGGATCCAGAGCTTCTGGTTCTCGACGGGCCCTGCGATGGCCTCGATTCCGCGGGGGCCCTGGAGGTCCAGGAGACTTTGGCCTCCTTAACCCGGAGAGAGGGCAGGAGCATCTTCCTCTCTTCCCGACGCCTCCTGGAGGTTGAAAAGACAGTTCAGAGGGTGGGAATCCTCGAGGGGGGACGTCTTCTCTTTCAGGGGACCCTTCAGGAGTTCCGGAGAACCCCTCTTCCCCTCCTTGAGGTGGAGGCATCGCCCCCGGAGAGAGTCGAGGCTCTCCTCGGCGGCAGTTCCCTCGGTTACTTCCGCTCCGGGGAGCTCTTCTTTGTCGAGGTAGGCGAGGAGGGGATGGGGGAGGTCCACTCCCTCCTCACGACGGGGGGAGCCAAGGTGTTACGCCTCTTACCCCGAAGAACGCTCTTAGAGGAGGGTTCTTCGGTGAAGACCGAAGGGGGTAGGGGGGGAGGGCGGTGAGGGAGCTCGCTACGGGAGTCGCCGCCCCCCCTCTTCCGCCTCTTCGCGGTCTATTCCCTCTCTTTGGTCTGCTCTCTTCGGGCTCAACTTTTTCTCCTGGTTTGTCGATTCTTAGCAGAGACTCCTCCCTGAGACAACCGAGAGCCTTCGCGGAGAGGGGGATCCTTCCTTCAGGAGGGAGGAGAGTTGGAAGAGCCCCTTCTTCTTGACTTCCTCCCTTTACCGGAGGATCATTAGGCAAGAAGAATCTGGAGGTTGTCCATGACGAAGGTTTGCCGATCCTCTTCTCTCTGGTTAGTTCTCTCCGCTTTCGCGGTTCTCTCCCTCTGGGCTGCCGAGCCGAGTGGGGAGAAACTTCCTCCTCCCCGTAAGGGAGAAGACGCCTTCATGAAAGTTCTCGCCCAGAGGGCCTCTTCACGGGCCTTCCTGCCGACAAAGGCTCTACCCAGAGAGCTCCTGAGCGACCTTCTCTGGGCCGCCAACGGGATCAACCGTCCCGAGAGCGGGAAGAGGACCGCTCCCACGGCGATGAACTGGCAGGAGATAGACCTCTACGTGGCTATGGAGGAGGGCCTCTTCCTCTACGATCCCCAGGGTCACCTCTTGGTCAAGGTGAAGGGTGGGGACTGGAGGGCCAAGACCGGAGGGCAGCCCTTCGTCGCCAAGGCTCCGGTGAACCTGGTCCTGGTCGCCGACGAAAAGAGGATGGGCAACCTTCCCCCCGAGAAGAAGGCCTTCTTCGGGGCTATCGATTCGGGCTTCGTCTCCCAGAACGTCTACCTCTTCTGCGCCTCTCGGGGTCTGGCAACGGTTGTCAGAGCGGGCCTTGACCGTGAAAAGCTTCGGGAAGAGATGGGCCTGAGGGCCGAGCAGAGGGTGATCGTCGCGCAGAGCGTCGGGTTTCCGGAAGAGTAGAATGGAGGCGGCGGGATGGGTGATTTCCTTCCCCGCTTCCGTTGCCTTAGCCTTTTTTTCGATGTAAAATCCGTTATGCTTCGAGAGGCTGAAAGAAAGGGATGAAACAATGGTAGACGGTGATCGTGAAAGAGAGTGCTCTTTTCCGGCCCTTCAAAAGCCTCCCAGGGGGTGTCTCTTTTTCCCCGCTCTTCTTCACGCGTTCTTAACGGAACGGTGTTATACCCTTTTATTCCAAGAATGAAAATCCATAGGAGGTTACCTTTGATGAGGAGAGGAAGTCTACTGCTTTGCCTTCTCCTGTTGATCCTTCCCGGGCTTGTTATCGCCCAGGGTGTGACTACGGGAGACATCTCCGGAATCGTTGTCGATAACGAGAGCAAGGGTCTGCCCGGAGTATCCGTGGTGGCGATCCATGTTCCCACGGGCACACACTTCGAAACAGTGACCCACAACGA
>JAMOAD010000388.1 GCA_023621955.1 Acidobacteriota bacterium | reverse complement strand
TCCGGAGGGAGAGGAGCCGCTCCCTCTCCGCGGGGGAAAAGAAAGAGGGAAAGCGCTTCTCATAGGGGCTTCCGGAGAGGGGGAAGAAGAAGTGGGGTTGGATCCAGACCCTGTGCTTCTTATGAAGGGTCTGGAAAAACGCGAAGGTCTCCTCTCTCTCCTGGGTGCCCTCGTCGGGAAGGCCGACGATGAAGTCGAGGTTGAGGCGGAAGCCTTCGTTGTTGGCCGACTCGGCGGCCTCCTGGGCAACCGAGAGGCCGTGGCCCCTGTGGATAGCCGAGAGCAGCGTCGAAGAGCCGCTCTGGACTCCGACCGTGAGCTTTCGGTTGGTGGCGTATCGCCGAAGGAGACGGGCCGTCTCAGGGCGTAGCGTCTCTGGGCGGATCTCGGAGGGAAAGATTCCGTACTCACGGTAGAGGATCTTCTTCTTGGAAGAGGCTAGGGCCAGGAAGGCTTCCAGAGTCTCCAGGTCCGGAACTCCAGGCCGAAGAGATCCGTACTCCAGTGCGGAGGGGGAGAGGAAGGAGAGGCGGTTGTACCCCCTCTTCAGAGTCTCCTCCAGGTAGGGAACGATTCCTTCCGGGGGGCGGAAGGAGCTCTTCTCCTGGCCGGATTGGCAATAGAGGCACTTCCAGTGGCAACCTCTCATGATCTCCAGGGGGGGGATCTGCTTGAAGCGCTTCGAGAAGGGCCACCTCTCCGTCCAGAGCGTCGATGAGGGGTCGCCCCTGTAGACCTTTCCGTGGAACACCTTCAGGGAAGGAGCTTCGGCGAGCTCCCTGCCGAAGAGGGGAAAACTCTCCTCCCCGGGCCCGGTAAAGAGGGTGTGGAAACCGAGCCGGAAGCCGAAGTCGATGTCCCCGGTGACGTGGGGCCCTCCCGCGACGAGGAGGGCTCCGGTGGATCGGACTCTCTCGATCTCGGGGAAAATAAGGGGTAGGTGGGGGGTCATGAAGGAGTAGAGGAGGGTGTCCTCCGGTCCGACTCCGCTGAGCTCCTCCTCTTTCGTGATGATCTCGATCCGGAAGAGCTCGTCGATACCCTCCCTCTCCCAGAGGTTGAGAAGGAGGGGGAAGGTGAAGAGGTTGAAGGGGAAGAGGCGGAAGAGGACGCGACGCTTCATGAAGGGGTCAGAGCCATCCCCTCTGGACATACCATGCCAGGAGGGTTTGAACCCTTTCGGGGAAGGAGTCTCTGGTGAGAAACCCTGTTTTGGCGGCTTTCTGCCAAGAGCTTGTCCAGCAGGGCTGAAGAAGCTCGGGGAGCTTGTGGAGGCTGAAGATCTTCGCCTGGCCGGAGAGCCTCTCTGCCAGGGAGGCGAAGAGGGCGGCCCCATAGCCCAGAGGCTTGGGAAGTGTCAACCGGAAGGGACGGTTGACATGGAAGAAACGGAACACCGCCTCTTCAACCTCGTTCCAGAGGTACTCCCGGGGCTCGCCGAGGTGGAAGATCTCCCCGGACCGGAGTGGGAGGAAGGCGAAATGAAGGATCGCCCTGGAGAGGTCGTCGGCGGAGATGAGGGAGACCCTCCTCTCCGACGAGCCGTAGACGAGGTTGAGCGCCAGACCCCTCTTCAACATCCTGAAAGTCACGGGGAAATCGGTGTCCCACTCCCCGTAGACCGAGGGAGGGCGGAGGATCGTCAGGGGCAGATGTTCGGCGTAGGAGAGGGCCCGGAGTTCGCCGGACCTCTTGCTCCTGCCGTAGAGGGAGACCGGGTTGGGGAAGGCCTCTTCGTCGAGGGGTCGACCGGGCTGGGAGGGGCCCGCCGCGGCGAGGGAGCTGACCAGGACGAAACGCTTCAGGTTTCTCAGCGTTGACGCCCGTTCCAGTAAGGGGATCAGAGAAAGGGAGTTGAACCTTTCGTAATCGTCCCGGGCGAGGGCCTTGGTCACACCGGCTAGGTGAAAGAGGAGGTCCGTATCCTCCGGGAGCTCCGGGAGGTGCTCGAGGTCGCCCGGAAGGAGCTCTACCTTACCGAAGGAGCCGAGTCTCTCCCTGGCCTTAGAGGGACTCCTGACAAGGCAAATCACTTTCTTGACGGAGGGTTCCCTTTGTAGTAAACTCACCAAATGCGTACCGACAAAACCGGTAGAACCTGTGATAAAGGCCTTCATTACAGATTCTAGCATATTCTAAGCCGGAGGATAAGATGGACATCTTCAGGAAATGTTACGAGTTCACACGGGCCGAAGAGGTGATCGAGAAGGGGATATACCCTTACTTTCGGCCGATCTCAGAGGTGAAAGGGAACAAGGTGATCGTCAACGGCAGGGAGATGATCATGGTGGGGTCCAACAACTACCTTGGACTCGCCGGGGATCCCCGTATCCATGAGGCCATGAAAGAAGCCATCGATATCTACGGTTCCGGCACCTGTGGCTCCCGCTTTCTCAACGGAACCCTCCAGATGTACCTCGACCTTGAGGCCCAGCTGGCCGAGTTCATGCAGAAAGAGTCCGCCCTCGTCTTCTCTACGGGTTACCAGACGAACCTGGGGATCATCAGCGCCCTGGTCGGTAAGAACGATGTGATCTTAATGGACAGGGTTGATCACGCCTCCCTGATCGATGCCACCCGCCTCTCCTTCGGCAAGGTCTTCAAGTTCAAGCACAACGACATGGAGGATCTTGAAAGGCTCCTCCAGTCCCTTCCTGAGGAAACCGGAAAGCTGATTGTCGTCGATGGCGTCTACTCCATGGACGGCGATCTGGCCGACCTTCCCGTTATGGTCCGCCTCAAGGAGAAGTACGGAGCCCGATTGTTTGTCGATGACGCCCATGGAATCGGCGTTCTGGGAGAGCACGGGAGAGGAACCGTTGAACACTTCGGCGTGAACGAAGGAGTGGATCTGGTCATGTGCACCTTCTCCAAATCCTTCGCCTCCCTCGGAGGCTTCGTCGCCGGAGACAGGAAGGTGGTCGATTACATCAAGCACTTCGGACGCCCCGTCATCTTCTCGGCTTCCATCACCCCCGCCGCCGCGGCGGCGGCCATGAAGGCTCTGGAAATCATCAAGAGCGAACCTGAGAGACGTCAGAGGCTGATGGAGATCGCCCATCGGATGAAGAGCGAGTGTACGAAGATGGGCTATGACACCGCCAGGAGCGAGACACCGATCGTTCCTCTGGTGATCAAGGACGAGGAAAAGACCTTCGAGCTTTGGCTCGCCCTTCGGGAGATGGGAGTCTTCTGCACGCCCGTCATTCCCCCCGCCGTGAACCCCGAGAACTCGATGATCCGCACCTCCTACACCGCTACCCATACCGACGAGGAGTTGACCCAGGTTCTCGAAGCCTTCCGCCAAGCCGGTAAAAGCGTCGGGATCTTCTAAGGGAGAGTCCTTACCGGCGAAAGCCGCTTTCCTGAAAGAACGAAGAGGGGGAGAACTCCTCGCTCCCACCCTCTTCACCGAGGTTCGTGAGGGGACATCCCCACTTCTCAGAACGAAAGGCGAGGGTTCCCCACTCCCCTTAACGCTCTTCCTGGGTCTCTCTCTTGAGAAGGGCGGGAGTCCCCACCTGGTGGGGATAAACCAGGGTCGTACCGTCTCCGACAAGGAGGGGGCTCTCCTGTAAGGTTATATCGGTCACCGTTACACCGTAGTCGTAGAGGGAGGCCTTGGCCGGATCCAGGTCGCGGTCCCAATAGGTGAAGGTGGCGGGCGAAACCCGGGCGAGAAGAGCCCAGGGGGAGTCTTTCCCGCCTTCGCGTCTGTAGAGGGAGTAGTGGAGGAGCTTCCCGTTCCGAGGGTTATTCTTCCAGGTGATTTCCACCAGAGTCTCTTCGGTATAGAGGGAGTTGTTCTTCTCCAGGGAGGCCTTCAAGTCCAAGGGGGGGAGTGGGGAGAGAGTTCCGTCGTACTCAGTAGCGATGAACCCCTGGGGGAGCACCTTCACTGTGAGAAACCTGGTCGCGCCGGGAGAGCACCAGAAGAGGTCGAACCCTTCAGGGAAGAAGATCCTCTGGGCTCCCCATTGAAGAGAATTCTCTCCGATTCTGAGAGGGGTAGGCCTCGAAAGGAGGCGGGAGGGGGAGGTCTCCCGGGAGGGATCCTTGGAGAGGGAGGAGAGGAGCCTCCAGGAGCGGGAGGGGAGGTCGAGGCTCCAGAGGGATTCTTCCTCTTCCAGGGTCTCTCGGAGGTTGAGGACGCCGTTACGAAAGGAAAACTCCAGGGAGGAACCCTCACCAAGGAGACGGGGCAGTTGGGTCTCAAGAACACCACGGGAACCGCAGAGGAAGATGCTCATCCCCTCGACTTCCAGCACCAGAGGTCCCTCCTGGGAGGGGAGGGGAAAGAGCCGCCGGCTTTGGGACTCTGCGAAGAGGGGGAGAAGGGAGAGGATGCAGAGAAGAAGGGCTCTCTTGAACATCCTACTTCCCCTTCCTCGGGTGTTTGGAGGCCAACTCCCTGGTCTCCTTCAGAACCAAGGGAAGCTCGGGATTCCACCGGGCCTCGGTGGCGGTCAGGGAGAGAAGGTAATCCAGTTCGGCCCAAGCCTCGGCGCTCTTCTTCTTTTCGAAGAGAACCTCCGCGAGGTAGAGCCTGGTGAGGGGATTGGAGGGGTAGAGCTCCTTCCCCTTCTGAAGGTAGTTGAGGGCCTTATCCTTGTCCCCTCCGAAAAGGCCGGGGAGCTTGAAGAAGAGGCGCCCCAAGACCCTGTAGGCGCCGGCTCCTTCGTACTCCCTCTGGGTTCTGAGGGCCGTGTAAATCTCTCTCTTGATGGGAGAGACCAGGGAGAGACTCTTCATCACGCCTTTGGCCTCTCCGTACTTGCCGTAGGCCACGGCGAGCCAGTAGTGGCCCTCCACTCCCTTCGGGTCGGCCTTGACCGCCTTTTCTCCATAGTTTACGGCCCTGTTGAAGGTTTCGGCGATAGGGCCCGAAGAGAGGTGAAGACCCTGGTGGTAGAGGTATTTACAGAGCCTCCAGAGAACCGGGTACTGGCCGGGTCGACTCTGCTGTTCCTGCTCAAGAAGCGTTATCGCTTCTGAGAGCCTCTCGGGAGTCTCCCTCTGGTCGAAGAGGGAGTCGGCCTTCTGCAGAAGATCCTGGGCCGGAAGGAGGAGGGAAAGAAAGCAGAGGAAGAGTATGGCGGTTCTGAGTCTCATCTTAGACCTCCAAGGTTTGTTCCCCTCTCCATGAGAAGAGCCGGAGCGGGGGTGAAGGAGCGGTTGCGGTCGATCTCTTTCCCCAGGGCGACCAACCCGTGTAAGAGGGGGGAGGGGACGAGCCTGAGAAGGAAGGGTTCCACCGGAAGAGCCGGAGCCCCCGGTTCCACCCAGAACCCGTGGGCCCACCAGAGGGACGAGGATGAGAGGCTTCCCAAGAGAGGCTCTGCGGAGAGTCCGGTAATCCAAAACCCTCTTCCCACTCCCTTGAGGAGCTCCGCCTCCTCCTCCCTCCCCGGTTGGAGGGAGAGGTTCGAAGGGGAGACGATCATACGACCCTCCTCTTCCCAGGCCGAAGCGGTAAAGGGGAGGGCGTCTCTCCCGGCGCAGGCCGAATCCGTGAGCCTGTTCTTCAGAATCCCCTTCTCCACAAGGGTTGTTTTTCTACAATAGAGGCCCTCATCGTCGAAGGGTCTGGACCTGACTCCGCCGGGAAAGAGGGGAGAGTCGGTGACCGAGATCAGGGGAGAGGCGACCACGGAGCCAAGGGGGAGGGACGTATTCGCAAGCAGACTCTTCATCCAGAAGCCGAAGAGAGAGGATGCGGCGGGAGGGGAGAGGAGGAGGGGGTGCTCTCCTTTAGGCGCGGGAAGGGATTGGAGAGAATCGACGGCCCTCTGTCCCGTTAAGGCGCCCAAGGTTTCTCCCCTCTCGTTCCCCCTCCAGAAACGGTGGTGGGAGTGAAAGGTCCCCACCCCTTCACGATCTCCGCTTATGGCCTTGGCAAAGAGATCCACCCTGGTTAAAGTGGACCCGTAGGAGGCCCTATGGCCAAGGGATGTGGCGAAGCTGGTCTGGGCGACCCTCGCCTCCCCCTCTCCCGAGAGGGAGACGATCCTTCCGTCCAAACTGTACGCCCCCTCTTTGGCTTCGGAAAAAAAGCTCTCCATTTCGCCGCTCCAGAGACGGGGAACGGTTTCGTCGAAGAGGGAGAGCTCTGTTGCCGGAAGGGCCAACTGGGAAAGGGGTGGAAGAGGAGGGTCTTTAAGGGCCGGGGAGGAGAGGAGCCTTCTGCAGAGCTCTTCCACGCGATTTTTTAGGTCTTTGGAGGGGGTCATGGAGAGGGAGAGGAGCCTTCCTTCCCTTTGAACCCTCAGAATCCCACGGAGGGTCCTCACTAGCCGGAGGGGAAGGGGTCCCTTTGAGGAGAGTCGAAAGAGTCGAATCTCTTCCTCTTTCACCAGGGCGTCAGCCCGGGTCGCTCCCTTCCGAAGGGCTAATTCTACAAGGTTTTCCGGGGAGAATTCGGCCATGGAGGAAAGTATAGCCCTTATGCCGCGAATGTGTCAAGGAGGGTGAGAACGGGGGAGAGGGGTTCCTCTCCCCCGTTGGGTGTTGACCTTAAGATCAATCTTTCTTCTTTATGGAGCGGGAGGGAGACTGTGAGCGTTCCGAGGAACGGGAGGAGACGCTGTTGCCGCTGGAAGAGGAGAAGGGGTTGAAGCTTCGGGATTCCTGCCTTCGGAAGGTGGGAGACTCTCCGGAGTTTCCCGCGGGAAAGACCACTCTCTCTTTCGTTCTGCTCCAGAACGATCTTTCAGAATTTGTTGATCTTCCGCTGTCGAGAGAGTCTCTGCTGGGAAATCCCTCGCTCCTTCGGCGCAGGGAAAGGCTCTCACGCGAAGAGTCGTCGGAGCCACCGGAGGAACCTGTAAAGAATCTATAGGGCGAACGGCTCTCGCCCGATTTATTCAACCTCTCTGGGGTACCGATGATCTGCCGCCTGGAGAGTCCCTCCCTCTCACCCTGATCGGTAGAGGGAGTGGTCTTTTGAAAGAAACGGTAAAAGGAGCGTCTGGAAGCACCCTCTCCCTCAGGGGACGATGAAGAGGAGACGGAAGGCTCAGAAAAATCGTAGGAGGGGGCGTCTTTCTTCTTGATTTTTCGGGAAGGGCTTGAAGAGGTTGTGCTCGAAGAGGATGTGGAGCCGCTGTCGTCTTCCTTGGAATCTTTGGTGCGGAACCTCTTGGAAGAGAGGGGTTCGTTGTTGGAATCCCCCTTATCCTCGTCGGTGTTCTTCTTCTTCATGAAGGGGGATTTGCGCTCCTGCAAGGAGGAGTCATCGTTGGAGCCGTTCTTGTCGAAGATCCTCTCTCGGCCTGAGGAGCGGTCCGTGGAAGATCCCTTTTCGGAAAATTTCTCCCGAATCGCGGAGGGGTTCCGGAAGCGGTCGTCAGCGCCGACGATGGTCCCCCCCGTTCCCTTGGGGACCACGTTGCCTCCGTAGGGAGCCCCCTGATCGCCGACTGAGACGGGGACGTAGGCGCGTTTCATGACCTTTCTTCCGCTGTTGCCCAGCGAGGAGCTCTCGAGGTTCCTCCGCGCCAAGGGTTGGGAACCGAGAGACTTGAAGCTTCCCCTGGAGAGGGAAGAGGAGCTGAGGACGGAGTCATGGCTGAGGGCAACGGAGGAGATGTTTCGGGACATCAGGGAGTTCTTGCGCAGGACGACAACAGACCTGGCGGTGGCGGGGATTCTGTCGTAATCGTGGTGTCGCCTTCCTCCGTTGATGATGACCGGACGGCCGTGCCAATCCAGGGGAGCCCATCCGATGTAGTCGTCCCAGGAGTACCAATCGACCCAGGCGGGACCCCAGTTCCTTCCGGGGATCCAGTACCAACCCAGGGAGACCTCCCAATCCCACCTACCGTAGTGGTAGGTGACCCATCCCCATGTGTCGTAGGGAACCCAGGTCCATCCGTAGGGGAAGATCCATGTCCAGCGGCCGTTGTAGTAGGGACGCCAGTCGGTGTAGCCGACCCGGGGACGCCAGCAACGTCCGTACTCGGGGACGTTGACCCAAGAGCCGTTCTGGTCCAAGTCGTTTTCGTAGTCGTAGAGTTCGTCGGAGAGGTAGCCCCTGGACCGGCCGTAGCGCTCCCTCATCTGGGCGGAGCGGGTCTCGCTCCACCTGTCGAAGCTGTCACCCCTGTCGCCCTCGTAGGCGTAGAGGGGACGGGAGATACTTCCGCCGTCTCTCACGGTGACGCTCTGAGAGGAACGGACGTAGCGGGAAGAGGATTGCGAGAGGACTTCGGCGATTCCCTTGGAGACGATGACCTCGCCTTCACCGTTTCCGGTGGCCTCGATTCGGTAGAGTCCTCTCTCGAGAGGGACGATTTCCACATCCGACAGCTCCACCACAAGGTCCCCTTCGTTGTCCAGGTTGTCCAGGGCGAGAATCACGACTCCCCTGCGCAGGTCAATCTGCAACCGTCCTTCCTTGCGGTCGACACCGCCGATGACAACATCGGAGCCCTTGTCCATACGGAGGTAGCTTCGGTTGCCCAAGTCGACTTCGAGACGGCCGTTTTCGACGGTGAGGCGGTCGCCTTCCACCAGAGGCGTGTTGATGGAGGCCTCTTCGAAGCCCTCATCGTAACCTCTCTGAACCATGGCCTCCCCTTGAATGTAAGAGATTCTGTAAGGAAGCCTTTCCGTAGCCGTCAAGAGGGAGAGGGGGAGAAGAAAGAGTATGAGTGACCAGATCGGTATGCGTTTCATCGTGCACCTCCTGCAAAGGGTCTAAAACCTTTAAGCAATATCAATGCCAAAGAGAGGGGGCGCCCGGGAGGCAGACTTAGGCCATGGACAGGTATTACGGGAGTATACGATAAGATACACATGTATCGTTGAAGATACATCTCTGTTCTGGTGGACAGCTCTGGAGATTTCCCCTATAATCAAAACATGAGGGTGCTCTTTCTAGACAGGGATGAGGGCTTCGTCGAGGAGGTTGTTAAGCTCCTAGGCGACGATTTGGCCATCCACCACTTCCGTTCCGTCGGAGAGGGTGAAAGGAAGGCCGTATCAGAGCCTTTCGACCTCATCGTTCTCAGCCCCCTCTTCGAGGAAGAGGAGGAGCGCCTTGACGAGCTGCTCTCCCTCTGGGCGACTCCGAACACCACCCTTCTCCGCCGGGGAGGCGAGGAGAGGGAGGGGACCGACGGCGTCGTCTCCGGGAAGGATCCTCAAGAAGCGGCCAAAGAGATCACCGGTTGGGTTGATTCCCTCAGGAAAGGGGACGGATCGGCCTATCTGATCGCCCTCTCCCGACGGTTCCTTCAGATGGGGATAGCCGGGAAGGGACGGAGCATGTTCGAGGTCTACGGGCTCATCGACAAGGTCGCCCCCCTGAACGTCACGGTTCTTCTCTCCGGGGAGAGCGGAACGGGAAAGGAGCTCTTCGCCCGGGCCATCCACGCTTTCTCCGGCCGTTCCGGGAGCCCCTTCGTCCCGATCCACTGCGGCGCGATTCCGGAAAACCTTCTGGAAGATGAACTCTTCGGTCATGTGAAGGGTTCTTTCACCAACGCCCTCTACGAGAAGGCCGGGAAGTTCGAGGCCGCCCAAGGGGGAACGATCTTCCTCGACGAGATCAGCACCATGAGCCCTCTGCTCCAGATCAAGCTTCTGAGGGTTCTCCAGGAGCGAGAGGTCGAAAGGATCGGAAGCAACCGGCTCACCAAGGTGGATGTACGGGTCGTGGCGGCGACGAACAGGAACCTTAAGGAGATGATCGACCGGGGAGAGTTCCGGGAGGACCTCTTCTACAGGCTCAACGTCTTTCCGGTCCAGATCCCGCCTCTGAGGGAGCGGAGAGAGGATATCCCCCTGATCGCCGCGGCGGTCCTGAACAAGTTCTGCCGTGAGCAGGGCCTTCCCCAGAAGACCTACTCCCTCTCCCTGCTTCAGCAGCTTCAGACTCTTCCCTTTCCTGGAAACGTCCGGGAGCTTGAGAACCTTGTCCAAAGGATGGTCGTCCTCTCCGGTCCCCGACAGACCCTTCTCCCTTCGGACCTGCCCGCCGAGTATGCGACGGCCGGGGAGGCCCTCAAGCCCGGCCATCCTCTGACGGGAGGGGAGTGGGCAGACGGAATTCCCCTGGCGACGGTCGTTCACAGCGTCGAGAAACAGCTGATCCTACGAAGCCTGGAAAAGACCGGAGGGAACAAGAAGAGAGCCGCCGATCTTCTCCAGATCAAGAGGACCACTCTTCTGGAGAAGATGAAGAAATTGGACCTTCTTACCGAGATTGACAAGGAGGGGGGATCATGATAGATAAAAACGGATATCCCTCTGAGGAGAGCACTCTATGACCCTTACCCAGGAGCGGAGAAACTACAAGAGGTTACCGAAAGAGTCCCGCGTTGTTTATAAGATTGTGGAGTATTCTTCTCAGGAAAAGGAGCTCAAAGAGGCCCGCTACAAGGATGTCGGCGGCGGCGGACTCCTTTTGGAGACCGCTGAGCCCTACTCGCTGGGAACTCTCTTCAAGGTGACCTTCGATCTTCAGGGTTGGCAGAAGTACTACCCCGGGTTTCTGAAGTTCGACCAGACCTCCCGATCCGAGCCGATCACCGTGATAGGCCAAGTCGCCAGGGTGGAAGAGCTGGGGGAGGGGAACTACGAAATCGGTTTGAAGTTTCTCAACATCGACGAGAGAGACCGGGAAGGTATCGTTCGGTTCATCGAAGAAAATTTCGGAGAATAAGGAGCCGCCATGATGGAACAAGCACAACACGAAAACGTCATTTACCAGGTTGTCGGGTTTAAGTTGGGCGGAGAGGAGTTTGTTCTGGATATTCTCAAAGTTCAAGAGATTATCCGTCTCGTAGAGATCACTCCGGTTCCCAACGCTCCTCTCTTCGTTGAAGGGGTGATCAACCTCAGGGGGAAGGTGATCCCCGTCATCTCTCTTCGGAAACGTTTCGGTTTCAACGAAAAAGAGAAAGATTCCCAAACACGGATCATCGTTTTGGAGATAGAGAACAAACTGGTGGGGTTCGTGGTCGATCTGGTCACTGAGGTTCTTCGGCTACCCTCTTCCATGGTCGAGCCCCCACCGCCGCTCATCAGCCGCATCGGTTCCGAGTACCTCAAGGGTGTCGGCAAGCTGGAAGACCGGCTGCTCATCATCCTGGACGCCGACAAGATTCTGAATTTTGAAGAGAAGAAAGCCATAGAAAAATCTTTCTAAGGCCGATTGGGAGGAACAATGAAATTTTTGGTTGTCGACGATTCCTTAACGATGAGGAGAATCATAAAGAACAGTCTTCAGAAACTGGGGTTTGCCGATGTTTCCGAAGCCTCCAACGGCCTTGAGGCCTTGGAGGAGATCGGGAAGGGAGGAATCAACATCGTTCTGACCGACTGGAACATGCCCGAGATGGACGGGATGACCTTTGTGACAAAACTTCGCCAGCAGGATGCCCAGATCCCTATCCTGATGATCACGACAAACGCCGCCAAAGAGGATGTTCTCGAGGCCTTTAAGGCGGGGATCAGTGACTACATCATCAAGCCTTTCACCCCGGAAGTTCTCAAGGAGAAGATCGAAGGAGTCTTGAAAGGATGAACCCCCCAAGGGGGCTTTTTTTTTTAGCCCTTTTAATCTTCTTCCTTCCTTTTGATCTCCTCTCGGAGACCCTTCCCCCTTCGTGGGCGAAGTATCTGGAGCGGGTAGAGAGGGCGAGTACCCTGGAGCTCCGTTTCTTCCAATCCTACCGATCGGGAATCGAGAAGGAGAGTGTGGAAGAGAGCGGCCGCGCTTACTACCGGCAAGGGTCTTGGCGGTGGGACTACAAGGGCCTGGAAACGAGAAGCTACCTTCTCACGGAAGGCAAGGCTTACCAGATCGAAGGCGACGAGGTCGAAGAGTTGGAGCTCTCCGAAGAGTCCTTCAACAGAACGATTCTCGATATGATCTCCCGTCCCAGGGAGTTTCTCAACAGTCGGCGGTTCCGCGTCAAAGGGAACATCCTAGAGGTTGACGGAGAGAAGAACGATGAGTTTGAGAGAGGGGAGCTTCGCTTTCAAGGCGGTGAACTCAGAGAACTCTCCATCGCTCTTAAGAACGGCGACCGCATCAAGCTCCGGATCGACAAGCTTACGGTCGATCTCCCCCTCAGCAAGAGCCTCTTTCAAATTCCCCAGGAAACATAGGAACCGGGGCCTCGTATAACTCCATGGACCATAACGAAGAGACTTTGGTTCAAAAGTGCTTACAAGGAGATAGAGAGGCTATGGAACTCCTGGTTGTCAACTACCAGAAAGGGCTCTTCAACTACTTCCTGAAGAACCTATCCGATCGGGAGCTCTCCGCCGAACTTACCCAGGAGGTCTTTCTCAAGGTTTTTACGAAACTCAAGACCTATGACTTCCACTTCAAGTTCAGCACTTGGGTCTACAGCTTAGCCCACAACCTCCTCGTCGACTTCTTCCGTAAGAAGAAGAACCTGACCTTTACCTCCTTCTCGAACAAGGAGGACTCCTCTCCTGACTTCCCCGAGCTCAACACGGTGACCCGGGAAGACACGCTGATCCAGGAGGAGACCTCGGAGAAGGTCTGGAACGCCGTGGAGAGCCTCCCGGAAACTTACCGGGAGCTCCTCATCATGCGCTATGTCAACGAGCTCAAGTACGAAGAGATCGCCCAGATTCTCGGTATTCCCATGGGGACGCTGAAGAACAAGATCTTCCGGGCCAAGCAAAAATTGGTGGAAACGGTTGGTGAACATGATAAAACCTAAAGATGTCCACGTGGACGATCCGTTGTTGATGGAGTATGTGGAAGGGGGACTCCCTTGGGAGGAGATCATCTCCTTGGAGCACCACCTGGAAGGGTGCGATCGGTGCCGCATCAAGGTCGAGCGGCTCAGAGCCCTGGAGAGAGCCTTGATCGAACCCGTTCTGGAGACTCCCCCCGCTTCCCTTTACCAGCAGATTCTCAACAAAGCTGTTAAAAGGCGGATCACGCTGGAAGAGCTTTTCTTGAGCCTTTCTCTGGGTTTCGTCAGCATTTTTTCCATACTCGCCTACATGGTTTCCCGTTACGGAGGGACCTATCTGACCCACTTCCTCTTCCACCACCTCAACATCTCCTTCATGTTGAAGAACGGTGTCCGGAATCTCAACCGTCTGACACTGCTGGGGGAGAAGCTCATGCAGAAGTTTTCCATCGAGGGGCCTGGGACGCCGGGGTCGTTGTTGGGCTTCAGCGGGACTCTTCTCCTTCTTCTCGCCGTGCTGGCCGGGTTGATCTTCTTCAACAAGAGGTTGATCACGGGTTATCAGAAGAATGAGAAAAAATAAGCTTCTCTTCCTCTTTTTCCTCTTGGGCCTCTCGGTTCTCTCGGTAGCGAAGGAGTTCATCGTTCCCGCCCAGACGGTTTACAACGAGGAGATCATCGGCCTGAAGCAGAGGATCGTGGTTCAAGGGGAGGCCAACAAAGACATCGTTCTCCTTGGAGGTGAGTTGATCCTCTCCGGGCAAGCCCGTAGGGATGTGGTCCTCATCGGCGCCGATTGCACGCTGAAGCCGGGTTCGGTCATCGCTGGGGACGTAGTTGTCCTGGGGGGCAGAATCAAAGCCCGGGAAGGGGCCAGAATCCGGGGAAGGGCCATCGAGTTCAACAACCTGAGGGAGACCATGACGATCCTGCGCCAATCCCTGGGTGGAGGGACCACGGGAGTGACCTCGGGCAAGGTGTTGGGGCTGCTCCTTTCCCTTCTCTTCTGGCTCGTTCTTTCGGTGGTGACCTTTACACTGATCCCCGCCAAGGTCGAGGGAATCGCCGATCTTCTGGGGAAAAATCCTCTGAGGAACACGCTCTGGGGGCTTCTGCTCTACCTGACCGCCATCTCGATCTTGATCTTCTCCGCCTTTCTCAGCCTCTTCCTGATCGGCATCCCCTTCCTCGTAGTTTCGGCCTTGGGGATCTTCTTCCTGAAGGTCGTCGGGAGGGCCTCTTTCTCCTGGTGGCTGGGGGAAGTGGTCAGAAAGAGGGCCTTGAAAGGGAGGATCCTCTCGCCGGTGGTGATTCTCCTGCTGGGGCTTATCCCTCTGACGGTTGTACGCAACCTTCCTTTCCATGTGGGAGGGGCTCTCCTCTTCCTCTGCGACGCCTACTGTTTCGGGGCCATCTTCCTCAGCTTCCACAAACGTTTTCGTCGGAGTCGGGAAGCGAGCCTCTGACCGGAGCGCGGGTTGGCCGGTCTCTACCTGCACGTTCCTTTCTGCCGACGCCTCTGCCCCTACTGTCACTTTCTCAAGACCCTTCCCGATCCCGAGAGGGTCGAGGTGTACCTGGAGAGTGTGGTTCGGGAGGCCGAAGTGGCCCTCTCCCTGAACCTCTCTTTCGAAACCCTCTACGTCGGCGGAGGGACCCCCTCCCTCCTGGGAGAAGGTTTGAAAA
>JAMOAD010000103.1 GCA_023621955.1 Acidobacteriota bacterium | reverse complement strand
ATCCCTTCGACTACCCCTTTCCCCTTCTCGCCGCGCGTCCTCAACTCATCCCGGGAGAGGGAGAGAAAGGGCCGGAGGGCCGATGCTTCGGGAAGAACCGCGATGGCCTCTTCCGCGGAGAGGTCGGCCACAAGGCTTTTAAAATTGTCGTTGTAGGGACCCGTCGTTGTCGCGACTCCATGGAAGAGAGGTTCCAGAACGTTGTGCCCGCCGTGGGGAACCAGGCTCCCCCCTACGAAGGCCAGATCGGCCAACCCGTAGATTCTCGCCAGCTCGCCCATGGTGTCCAGGAGGATCACGTCGGCCTCTTCTCCTGAGGGAAGGCTCTCCTCCAGTCCACTCCGGCGCCGGACCTTGAGACCCTTGTCGGAGAGGAACCGCTCCACCCCTTCCACCCGCTCCAAGTGCCGTGGAGCCAGAACCATTGTCCACCGGTCCCTGAAAGGGAGGTAACTCTCCAGCAGAAGGGCCTCTTCCCCCTCCACCGTGCTCCCGCAAACAAGGAGGAGCTTCCCTTCGGGAAGGTGAAGGGAACGCCTGAGAAGATCCCGCTCCTCACCGGTCATGGGAGAGAAGGGAAGGTCAGCCTTCAGGTTTCCGGAGATAACGATCCTCTCCTCGGGGACTCCGAACTCCTTGAGGAACTCCCTCCCTTCGGTGTTGGGAAGGAAAAAGAGATCAACACACCGGAAGACCCTTCGGTAGTAGAATCTAAAACGGCGGTATTTGTCGGGATCCGCGACCCGGAAGTTGACAACCCAGAGAGGCACCCCCCGTCGGGAAAACCACCAGAAGAGGTTAAGCCAGAACTCAGCCTCCGTGATCATCAGAAGGGATGGACGAAGGGATCTCTGGAAGGAAACCACCGACGGAAGAAGATCGAAGGGCCCGTAGAGAACCTCTTGAGCCGACGCTCCGTATCTCTTCACAGCCGTCACGTATCCCATCTCCGTTCCCGTGGAGAGGGTGTAGCCGATCCCCTCTTCAGAGAACTTCTTCAAAAGCGGCTGAAGGCTGATGAGTTCCCCGACGGAGACGGCGTGAATATGAACCTTCCCCTTCGGTTTCCCCTTGCGCCCGTAGAAGAAACGCCGAAGGAGGTGACCGGCCGTCCTCCCTCGGCGCCAAGAGCGCAGGAGGTAGAGGAAGAGGAGGGGCAGAAAGACGACGGTGAGAAGGATGTTATAAAAAACCATTGTCATAGGCCTATTATAGTGAGAAGAAGAGAGGAAGGCAAACACCCCTCGTTGTCTCTCCCCCTCTCCCCGGAAGAGGGCTATAATCACCCTTCGGAGGCAACAGATATGAGAACTACTCTCCCGTTTTTCCTTCTTCTTCTCCTCTCCCTTCTCTCCTTCGCGGACGACCCCCTTCAGGACCCCGCGAGGGAGAGCCGCGTCCTGGCAAGGGAGGCGGCTCTTCACCCCCAAGACTCCCGAATCCGCTCCCTGTGGGCTGAATCCCTCCTCCGGGAGGGAAAAGAGAGGGAGGCTCTGAAGGAGATGGAGAGAGCCTGGCGACTCGATGAAAGCCGGGGGGAGAGGGGGCTCCGTTACGGATGGCTTCTTGCGGAGGGTGGGGACAACGCCGGAGCCTTGAGGGTCTTCGTCGAACTGAGCCGCAGCCTCGACAGAGAGACCGCGGAAGCGGCGAAAGAGGCGGAAACAGAGCTGAGAAGGCCTCTGGAGGAGGAACTGACCAGGGTCCTTCGTTCCCTGGCCTTGTCCGGAGACGACGCGACCTTTCACCGGGAAGCGGCTGCTCTTTTAGAGAGTTTGGACAGGCCCAAGGATGCGCTGGACCACTACCTCTCCTCTTGGCGAGCCTCTCCGGAGCACCCTCTTGTCCTCTTCGAAGCGGCGCGGTTGGCCGAGACCTTGGGAGAGAGGCGCTTGGCCCTTGCGGCCCGGCAAGCCGCCTGGTTTTCCCCCTCCCTGAGGGCCCGGGAGAGGGCCCTCCGCCTTCTCAAAGGGAAGGTTCCCGATCCAGGAAGAAGGAAGGAGATTCTCTCCCTCCTGGGGGCGTCGAAAGATCCTTACCAGAGGATTTCAACCCCCAACCCCCTTTCCCTCTCTTCCCTCAACCAAGAGCTGGAACGGGAGGGGTGGATGAGGGCTTTGAGAACCTCCGGCCTGGGGACGTCCGATAGCAGGCCCTTACGGATCCTTCGTCCCGGAGACCCGGCTCCTCCCGTCAAGGAGCTTCGGGAAGAGGTGAAGAAGGGGGGGCTCCTGATCCTCGAAGGGGAAACTCCCACCGCCGAGGCCTTCGGCTTCCGCTCCCAGGGGAGGAGAGAGGGGGTCGGTTCGGGAATCTGCCTTCTCAACCCGGAAGAGGAGATCCTTTGGGCCCAGCCCCTCTCGGTTCCTCTCTTTCACACCCCCTCGGATTCCCGGCCCTTCTTCCTCCGCTCCGACTCCTCTTCTCCCCTCACTTCGGGTTTCGCCCTCGGTAAGGGAGCGATTCTCTGGAGCGCCGTCGGTCCCGGGGCAGGTGGCTACGAGCGGATTCCCTTCCTTCCCTCCTACCTGGCCTCTCTGGGCATCCGCTCCCCTTGGTCATCCCAAAGACTTTGGGCCTTTCTCGACACCTCCTACCGTCTCCACACATCCCCCTCGGTCTTGGCTAAAGGGTGGCGAAAGATGGGGGTTGCCGCCCTCCACATCGCGGGATGGCACTTTTTTGAGAGAGACCCTCAAGGGGACTCGAAGTTGCATGAGATCATCTCCGCCTGCCATCGGGAGGGTTTAGGGGTCTACGCATGGCTGGAACTTCCCCATGTCAGCGAGAGGTTCTGGGAACAGACCCCCCTCTGCAGGGAGAAGACCGCTCTCCTACAGGACGCCAAACTCGACTGGCGCAAGCTTGTGAACCTCCAGAACCCCTCCTGCGCAGAAACAGTGAAGAAGGCGGTGAAAGACCTTCTCCTCCGTTTCGACTGGGACGGGGTCAACCTGGCGGAGCTCTACTTCGAATCCCTGGAAGGGGTGACCT
>JAMOAD010000339.1 GCA_023621955.1 Acidobacteriota bacterium | reverse complement strand
TTTTGGCACGCAAGGATGAGCTCAAGGCCAACTTGGAGAGGATGGAGACGAAGCTTCGGACCCTGCTCGAAGAGAACGGCCTGAAGGTTTCCATCTACAGCCGAATCAAGAAGCACTACAGCATCTTCCGCAAGATCAACGACAAAGGGGTGACCATCGACGATATCTTCGATCTGTTGGCCCTGAGAGTCGTCACGGAGACGGAGAACGACTGCTTCACCGCCACAAACCTCATCAAGACCCATTGGGTTCACATTCCCCGGCGGTACCGGGATTTCATCTCCCACCCCAAGCCGAACAAGTACCAGGCCATCCACCTGACGGTCTTGGAGGATAAGCACCCCTATGAGATCCAGGTTCGTTCTTCGCAGATGAACAATGTCGCGGAGAGGGGAATCGCCGCTCACTACTACTACAAGATGGGGAAGGACTTCACGGAAGATGAAAACGTCCGCAGGGTGATCGATTCCCTCAGGGAGGTCATCGAAGCGGGAGAGAACAAGACCCTGGTCAAGAAGCTCAAGGCGGAGCTCAAACAACACTTTATCACCCTTATCACCCCCAAGGGGGACTTCATCACCCTTCCCGACGGCTCCACTCTCCTGGACTTCGCCTACTACATCCACTCCAACCTAGGGGACCGGTGTAAGGGGGGAATGGTCAACAACGTTCTGGTCAAGCCCAACAAGGTTCTCGGCGACTGGGACTACGTGAAGGTGGAAACCGATCCTTCCGTGGAACCCAAGAAGGAGTGGCTTCACTTCGTCAAGAGCCACAAGGCGATCATGAAGATCAAGGAGCACCTCAACAAGGAGAGGGAAGAGGAGAGGAAGGAGCTGGGGAAGAAGCTGATCTCCCTCCTCCTGAACCGGTACGGTCTTTCGATCAAATCCTTCGAAGAGCACTTCCCTGGTTCTCCTCTCTACGGGGAGATGAAGCTTAAGAGCCTCGATGAATTCTACCGCAGGGTCAGCCTGAACGATGTGGAGATTGAGCCCGAGCTCGTCGAGAAGATTTTCCCGCAGCTTCGCTCCGTGGAAAGGCCCTCCTTTCTCGGAAAGCTTCCCCATCTGCTCGGCTCCAAGAAGAGCGATGTGATGCAGATTACCGGTAAGGACAAGAACATCGTGCTGGGCTCCTGTTGCAACCCTCTCCGTGGGGAGGGCGTCTTCGGGTACCTGACCAAGGAGGGTCGGGTGACCGTTCATAGCCAAGGGTGCCGTCTGGTGGCCCGGGATATCCTCGATCCCCGCAGGCTTCTGAAGATGGAGTGGAGCAAGGAGATGAACGCCCTCTTCTCCGTAGGCGTGAAGATTATCGCCATGGACGTCTTCGGAGTTCTCTTCCAGATCTCCAAGGCCTTTCTGGACGAGAAAGTGAACATAGAGAGGATGGTCTCCGTCTCAGACCGGGATGGGAACGCCGTGATCAAGCTCAACTTCATTGTCGACGATATTGCTCAGTTCAACCGTATCGTCAAATCCATTCGGAAATTTAAGGAGATCGTCGAGGTGGAGAGGACGAAGTAGAGAGCCTTTCGGCATCTCTCTTCGCCTTGGTGGGAAGGGTTCCCCTTTCCCGTTCTCTCCCGGCAGAGACCTTCGATCGCTTCTTAACGCAAAGAGCCCTGAACGTCCTCAGGGAGCCGTTTCAAGGTTCGCCAGGCTCCTCTCACCGCTCTCCCGCTTGGCTTCTCCGCGATGACCGGGGTGGTCGTCTCGTCACTCCTCTTTCAGCTTGAGCAGGGGGAAGAGGAGAACATCTTTGATCGAGCGTGTGCCGGTGAGGATCATCACGAGCCGGTCAATGCCGATCCCCTCTCCCGCCGTAGGGGGAAGGCCGTACTGGAGGGCGTTGACGAAGTCCATGTCTACGAACTGGGCCTCGTCGTCTCCGGCCTCCCTGTTCTTGGCCTGCTCTTGGAAACGCTGGAGCTGGATCTCCGGGATGTTGAGCTCCGAGAAGGCGTTGGCCACTTCGGCGCCGGCCATGAAGAGCTCGAACCTTTCGGTGCGTCCCTCCATCTCCCTGTGGGGCTTGGCCAGGGGGGAGAGCTCTACGGGGTGGTTGAGGACGAAGGTCGGCTGAACCAGCTTGGGCTTGACGAATTCGTCGAAGAGGTAGTCGGCGGCTTTGGCGAAGACCGGGGGAATGGCTTCGGCACCGGCCTCGGCGGCCTTCTTCTGGGCCAGGGCGATGACCTTGGCCGGATCGGCGAGGTCCTCCTTGGTGAGGGGGCCCAGTTGGCTGAGGGATTCGATGAAGTCCACCTTCTGGAAGGGTGGGGTGAGGGAGATCTCGTTGTTGTCGTAGACAACCTTCTCCGGGGCCACGCCCTCTGCTTGGAGGTGGAGGAAAAGCTCCTCGGTGAGCTTGATCAGGTCGTTGAAATCGCTGTAAGCCTGATAAAACTCGATCATCGTAAACTCGGGGTTGTGCTGGAAGTCGATCCCTTCGTTACGGAAGCTACGGTTGATTTCGTAGACTCTGTCGAAACCTCCGACGATGAGCCGTTTCAGGTAGAGTTCCGGAGCGATTCTCAGGTAGAGCTCCATGTTCAAGGCGTTGTGGTGGGTGACGAAGGGACGGGCGTTGGCCCCCCCGGGGATGGGGTGGAGCATGGGGGTCTCGACTTCGAAGTAGCCTCTCTGGTCAAAAAATTTTCTGATTCCCCGGATGATCTTGAACCTCTTCTCGAAGACCACTCGAGCCTCAGGGTTCATGATCAGGTCGAGGTAGCGCTGTCTGTACCGGGTCTCTTTGTCTTGGAGACCGTGGAACTTTTCGGGCATAGGGAGAAGGCACTTGGAGAGGAAAGTGAAGTTCTCAACGAGAACCGTAAGCTCTCCGGTCTGGGTTCGGAAGAGGGACCCTTCGACGCCGATGATGTCTCCTGTATCGAAGCTCTTGAAGGTCGCGTACTTCTCTGGACCGATGGCGTTTTTCTTGACGTAGATCTGGAGTCTCTCCTTCCCGTTGGAGAGGTGAAAGAAGGAGGCGCCGCCCATGACCCTCTTGGCGACGAT
>JAMOAD010000112.1 GCA_023621955.1 Acidobacteriota bacterium | reverse complement strand
CGATGGAATCTTCCATCACAGGAAAGGGGTCGGACTGGTGCGGGATGTCTTCTCCACCTACGAGAAGGTTGAAAACCTTGTGGGAAACCTCGGGATGGGTCAGGTTCGTTACCCCACCATCGGGGGGGGGAGCGTCGAAGACGCTCAACCCTTTACGGTCAATTTCCCCTACGGCATAGGGATCGTCCACAACGGGAACGTCACGAACTACAACGATGTGCGCCGCTATTTGAAAGAGAAGACCAAGAGGATGCTCAACTCCAAGAACGACGTGGAGGCGATCCTCAACGTCTTCGCTGAGTCCCTGGCCGGCCGGGTGAAAGAGAAGCTCAACTTCGAGGATATCATCGCCTCGGTGACCGATGTCTTCGATGTCGTCAAGGGCGCCTACTCAGTTCTTGCCTACATCTCCGGTCAGGGGATGGTCGCCTTCCGGGACCCCTACGGGATCCGTCCATTGGTGATGGGGACCAGGAAGGAGGGCTTTCTTACCGAATACGCCTTCGCCTCTGAATCTTCCGCTCTCTCCCTCTTGGGCTACAAGGAGTTCCGTGACCTCGAGGCTGGCGAGGTTGTCTTCATCGACGAGAACAGGGTCCTCCATTCCGCGAGGATCGAGAAATACAAGGCCCTTCCCCATACCCCCTGTATCTTCGAGTGGGTCTATTTCGCCAGGCCCGACGCCGTGATCGACAGAGTGAACGTCTACCGTTCCCGGGTTTGCATGGGCAAGCTCTTGGCCGCGGAGGTGAAGAAGAGGGGGATCGAGGTCGATGTGGTGATCCCCATTCCCGATTCCTCCCGGGACGCCGCCATCGAACTGGCCTTCGACTTGGGGCTGACCTACCGGGAAGGCCTCGTCAAGAACAGGTACATCGGGAGAACCTTCATCATGCCCGGAGAGAGGGCCCGTAAGAGCTCGGTGATTCAGAAGCTGAACCCCATCGAGGGAGAGCTCAAGGGAAAGAAGGTCCTTCTCGTTGACGACAGCATCGTGAGGGGAAACACCTCCCGCAACATCGTGAACATGGTGAGGGAGGCGGGAGCCGAGAAGGTCTACTTCGCCTCTTACTCAGCTCCTCTCACCCATCCTTGCTTCTACGGCATCGACATGCAGACCCGCAACGAGTTCATCGCCTTCGGACGCAACGAGGAGGAGGTCGCCAAGATCATCGGCGCCGACACGGTGATCTACCAGACCCTCGAGAACATGCAAGAGGCCGTTCGGGTCAACAACCCCGCCCTCAAGAACTTCTGTTGCGCCTGCTTTACGGGTCGCTATCCGACGAAGGAGATCAACAACGAAATCATCGAAGAGATAGAGCAAGAGCGAAGGATCGAAGCCGGTAAGAAGAGCTCTCGCTCCTAAGCCCTTTTCTTGAAACCGGGGGAGCAAGGGGGTAAAATGTGGGCATGAAAGACCTTCAGCTCCAGAGGATTCCCTCCTTACCCTCGACGATCGTCGAGATACTCCAAGGGGAGAAGAGAGGCTCTTACTTCTCTCCCCGGGATCTGGCGGAGATCGTAGTCACCGACCCGGGGCTGACCGCCGAAACCCTCAGAAATGCGAACTCTTCCTACTACGGGGTCAGCGGGAAGGTCAAGACCGTCAGCCAGGCGATCAATATTCTAGGTGTCAACACGGTCCGCAGACTGGCCGTCAAGTCCTCTCTTTACGATATCCTCTGGAAGGTCCAGCGGGAAGGGGTGGCGTCGGAGTACTTCCGCTACCTGATCAGGATGACCCTGGTGACGGGAATCTCTGCCAAGACTCTCTGCAAGGTCTTCGGATGCGGAAACCAAGAGCTCTTCATGATCGTGGGGTTGTTGCGCAGGATCGGTCAGATCCTCCTGCTCATCAACGATCCCGACCATTACCCCCAAGACGTGGGCATGGGCGACGAGGAACTCCGGGAGAAGGAGCGCTCCCTCTACGGCACCGACTATCTGCAAGTAGGAGCTTGGGTCGCCCGGGAGTGGCACTTCCCCGAAGAGTTTGTCAACTCCTTCGCCCCGGTATCGGGTGGGGAGGAGGAGAAGAACCTCTCCTACGTGGTCAGCCTGGCGGACCAGTTCGCCCAGAGCCTCCTGGTCTCCGAGGTGAAGAGGCAGGGTGAGCTGAAGTGCTCCCTGGAGAAATCTATTAAGGACCACTTTCACATCCGTATCTACGACCACCGCTCCTTCCTTCAGGAGTTTGTGGAGGACCTGCAACGGGAGGTCGAAGACAAGGGCCGCCTTCAGGCTGAGATGCTGGATGTGCTCAAGCTGACCGAGGCCTCTCAGAAGACTCTCTACCAGGAGAGTGAAGCGCTGGAGAGGGACAAGCAGGTCATCCTCTCCTTGAAGGATCGGATCTCCGCGGAGAAGCGCTATATCACCGAGAACCTGAAGCTCTCCGAGAGCCTCTCCTGGTTGGGGAATCCGGACGAACTGGTCTCCCGCCTTCTCACCAATGTCGGCAACGGCCTGACTCCTGAGAGGGCCTTCCTCCTCTTTTGCGTGGATCAGGACTTTTACCGCTACACCCTTCGGGAGCAGGGTCTCCTTAAGGAGGAGGCGACGCTGAAGGAGAACGGTCTGGCGGAAAAGGCCTTTCAGAACCGTGAGGTTCAGCTCGAACGAACCGCCACGGGAGTGGGAATCTTTCTTCCCGTCGCCTGCCGGGACAAGGTTTGGGGAGTCTTGTGCGTCCGGTTGGGCCGGACGGTTCTCTACACCCCGGAGATGCTCAAGTACCTGGAGACAGCGGTTCAGATCACCGGCAACGCCCTGCAGAACTACGAGACCTTCCAGGAGAATCTGAAGGAGAGGGAGAAGAAGACGAGGGTCGTTCAGGAGCTCTTCAACACCCATATTGACAAGGCCCAGTGCCAGGAACTTCTGGAAGAGGTTCAGAAACATCGCAACCAATCCTATGTCCTTCGCAGTATCTTCCATAAGATCAACAACAAGATGACCCCGATCATGGGTTACTCCCAGATGATGATGATGAGCCTTCAAGGTAAGGAGAAGGAGAGGGCCGAAAAGATC
>JAMOAD010000098.1 GCA_023621955.1 Acidobacteriota bacterium | reverse complement strand
GCGGTGTCCATGGCCCTGTGGAAGCCGAAGGCCAACCCACGGGATTGGGGAGGGATGGAGTCGGCGACCAGGGCGTCCCGGGGAGCGGTGCGGATCCCCTTTCCGACTCGGTCTCCCCAGCGGGCGAAGGCGGCGGTCAACCAATGGTCAGCGCCGAGGAAGAAGGGCTTGGAGAGAGCGGAGAGGGTGTACCCGAGAAGGGCAAGTCCCTTACGCATTCTCAGCCTGTCGGAGAGCCACCCTGAGAAGATCTTCAGAAGGCTCGCCGTCGATTCGGCCACCCCTTCGATCAGGCCGATGGTGTTCGCCTTCACCTTCAAGGTTTGGGAGAGAAAGAGGGGAAGGGTGTTGATGATCATCTCGCTGGAGATGTCGGTAAAAAAACTCGTGAAGCCGACGGTCCAGACGTTCCTGTGGAGAGGAAGTCTCTTCATGATCGCCTCCCGAAGGGGAGAGTATAGCATGGAAAGGTGAAGTTCTCGAGCCGGGAAAACGAGATTAAGTGAGTCTGGTAATGTAATAGACTTGACATAACAAGGCTAATATATTATCCTCTTTCCTTCGGAGGCAGAGGGATGAACGGGAAAGACTACTACGAGATGTTGGGGGTCACCAAGAAGGCCTCATCGACGGAGATCAAGAAGGCCTATCGGAAACTTGCCAGAAAGTACCACCCCGATCTCAACCCCGGGGACGCCCGGGCGGAGCAGAAGTTCAAGGAGGTTCAGGAGGCCTACGATGTGCTTTCGGATCCCAAGAAGAGGGAACAGTACGACAGTTACGGCTTCGTAGGGGACTTCTCCGGGCCCTCTTCCGGAGGGTCGACCCGTAGGGGTGACGGCGGGTTCGAAGGCTTCGATTTCGGGAGCGTCGGGGACACCTCCTTCGCCGACATCTTCGAAAACCTCTTCTCCTCCTCCCGCTCCCGTTGGGAGAGGAGGGATACCCCCCAGAGAGGGGAGGACCTCTACTACAACATCACCCTCGAGTTCGAGGAGGCGGTCCGGGGGATGGAGACCAAGGTGATGGTCCAGAGGAAGAAGCTATGTTCCCGCTGTGGAGGGAAGGGAGTGACCTCCTCCTCCCGGACGACCTGCCCCGAGTGCAATGGAACCGGGAAGGTCTTCAAGCAGAAGGCCCACCTGAAGTTTTCGGCGCCCTGTACCAAGTGCGGAGGCCAAGGGTACCTCCCGGGAACACCCTGTTCTTCCTGCCAAGGCGAGGGGAGAAGTGAGGTCACCGAAACGATCAAAGTGAAGATTCCTGCCGGGGTCCCCCAGGGGATGAGACTCCGCCTGGGCGGCAAGGGAAACGCCGGCGTTCGCGGTGGAGAGGCGGGGGACCTCTACATCACCGTGAACATCCAGGCCCACAAGTTCTTCAAACGGGAGGGGAACAACATCGAGGTGACCCTTCCTGTGACGGTGACCGAAGCCGCCCTGGGAGCGAAGATTGAGATTCCCACCATCGACGGTCCCGCCCTCATGAAGATTCCTCCGGGAACGCGCTCCGGACAGGTCTTCCGGATGAAGGGGCGTGGGGTGACCGCGGCGGCCGGAAGAGGGGATCAGCTCGTGAAGGTTCAGATCGTCCCCCCGCCCACCGATGATCTGAAGGTCCGGGAGTGTTTGAAGGAGATCGACCGTCTGACCCGTTTCGATCCCCGCAAGGATCTTCCCGTTTAAGGAGGAGAAAATGCCGCGAAAGAGCGATAAGAGCAAGGGTGGGGAGAGAAAGAAGTACTACATGATTTCGGCCATCTCCCAGATGTACGACATCCACCCCCAGACCCTGAGGCTCTACGAGAGAGAGGGGCTTTTGAAACCCTCCAGGACCGAAGGGAACACCCGTATCTATACGGAAGAGGATATCAAGAAGCTGGAGACGATCCTCAACCTGACCCGGGAGATGGGGGTCAACCTGGCGGGAATCGATATTATCCTCCAGATGAAAGACCGTCTGGAGACCCTTCAGGACGAGATCAACCAATTCCTGGAGTATGTCCGTGAGGAGTTCTACAAGGGGAGAGAGGAGGAGTTCACCAACCGTCGGGACGCGATCGTTCGCTCTGTGTCCACCAAGATCATCCGTGTGAAACCCGATGGCCACAAACCCCAAGAGACCTAAGACACCCCTCTGGCTACGCTACCTAGAGGGGAACCACCCCCCCCTCACCAAGGGGGAGGAGCACGAACTGATCCGCCGTTTCCAGGAGAAGAACGATCAGCGCGCCCTGGAACGGCTCATCATGGCCAACGCCCGCTTCGTGATCTCCTTCACGAAGAAGAGGTACCAGCGGAGCGGAATCCCCTTGGAAGATCTTATCCACGAGGGCTTCCTGGGTCTTATGGAGGCGGCCAAGAGGTTCGATCTCTCCAAGGACCTCCGCTTCATCTCTTACGCGGTCTGGTGGGTCCGTCAGATGACGGAGATCGCCGTCGCCGAACAGACCGGCTTTTTCAACCTTCCCATCAAAGTCGTGAACCTGATCGTCAAGTACATGAAGCTTCGGGCCGAGGAGAGGGAGACCGGCCTCTTCCTCACCTCCCGGGAGAGGGCGGAGAGGCTGAAGATCACTCTCAACAGGCTGGAGGGGATCGAGGCGGTTCTAGGGAACCAGATCTCCATCAACGCTCCGATGACTCCGGACAACTCGATCCAGTTCGGGGACTCTCTCTCCCAGAGCGAGGATTCCTGCACAGGCGACGAAGCTGTCACGAGAATCCTGCTCATGGAGATCCGGGAGACCTTCTCGAAGCTCAACGACAACGAGAGGGATGTTTTGGCCCTCCGTTTCGGCCTAGGTGGGGGAAAGCCTCTGAACATGGCGGAGATCGGACGAAGGCTGGGCTTCTCCCGGGAGAGGGTGAGGCAGATAGAGAAGAGCGGCTTGAACAAGATTCGGGGCCTCTTCTTGCGCAAGACCATAGCGAGGAGTCTGAACTGATGGAAAAGAGCGAGAGAACCTGCCCCAAATGCCATGGAACCGGTTGGATCATCCAGGTTTTCGGAGACCGTGAGGGGGCCGAACCCTG
>JAMOAD010000016.1 GCA_023621955.1 Acidobacteriota bacterium | reverse complement strand
TCGATTCTTTGAAAGAATCCAAGAACCCCTTCGAGATTCTTTTCAAGGCCAACTCGATGAGCGGCCTCTCCCAGATCCGGAACGAGGTTGAAAAGTTCAACGACTATGCGAAAAAATATGGTTTCCAAGGCTATGAAGATTACATGGCCGTTTGGGGCCGAATCACCGTTGCGGAGATCGTTGTCGCCGCCGAGAAGATGAAGGAAGGGACCATCAAGATGCTCGAAGGCCTCAAGAAGAGCGCCGAAGAGGGGTTGAAACGTCCCAACCTCTCCTCCGAGGAGAGAAAGGATCTGGAGCAACAGATCGCCGAGAACACCAAGTCCATCGAGGAGATGAAGGACCCCGGCGAGCAGAGTCTCAGCAAAGAGGACATGGCGGTCTACCTGAAGTACAAAGACCAGATCGAAGAGGCCGTCAAAAAATACAAGAAGTAAGAGACGCCGTCAAGGCTGTTCCAGGGAGGAGGCATCCTCTTCCCTCGGATCGAACCGATCCTGAGGGCGAAGAACCTTGGTTCTTCGCCCTCGGTTTCCTCACCTCCCCTTCCCCCTCTCCCCAAAAAAGAACCATCCCTCAGGTGGAACCCCTTCGAGAGGGTTCCCCTCTTTTTCCCCGGAGTGAAAGCAGAAGAACCTTTTCCACCCTCCGGAGAGGGAGGGATCATTCGAGAGATTTATAGGAGAGGGCCTCTTTCAACTCGAAGAAATCGCTCCCCTTCGGAACATTGCGGAGCTTTGTCAGGAGGCTTTCAGAATCGATCAGCTCCGAGAAGGGGACGGGAACGATCTGAAAGTTGTCGGAAACGGAGACCATGTTGTTGAAGTTCTCCTGGCGGAAGAGCTTAAAGGCGCCGAAGCCCAACATGGCCCCCAGAACGACGTCGAAACTGATCGGCTGAGTGCACCGCGTTTCGTACCCGATCTGCTTGGCGACGATCTTCTTCTTCCTCCCCGTGCGCTGGTGATATGCCTCTTCACAGGCATCACGGATGATCCGACAGACCTCAGCGGTTCCCAGGATCACGTTCCCATGGCGATCCTTCTCGGTAGGGCGGTATTTCTCCGGAAGGCGGTCGGCGAGGCCCTCGGCGACACAGATAACGCCGTAGTACTTGTCCTGCTTTTCCCGGGTGATGATCACCTCGACGATCTTCCCGGCAAGTTTCTCAAGGTCCAGAATCTCCTCCTCGATATCCTCCAGGGAGACCATCATGACCGACTCTCCGGCGATTCCGGCCGCGTAGGTCAGCCACCCGGCCTTGCGTCCCATCAGCTCGACCACGAAGTAGGTGCTTGTGCTCTCCGCATCGGCCCGAAGGTTGAGCAAAGCCTCTTGAGCGGATTGGACACTGCTCCAGTAACCGAAGGTCCAGGGGATTCCGAAGTAGTCGTTGTCGATGGTCTTGGGAATGTGGATCACCGGCAGGCCCAGGAGGCTCAGGTAGTTCGCCGTCTTGAGGGTGTCATCGCCGCCGATAGTGACCAAGTACCCGATTCCCAGAGTCTCGAAGGCCTTCAGGATGTTGTTCAACTTCTTCGTCTTCTCCGCGTCCTGAAGGTCTTCCCGGGTTCGGATGTTCTTCCCCGGGTTGGCCCGGGAGGTTTTCAGGTAGACCCCCCGTCGGTTGCGAACCCCGGAAATCTCCTGGGTCAGGGGTTCGTAGTGAACCCCTTCGACAAGGGAGTAACGGTTGCGGTAATCGAAGTTTTCCAGGTATTCAAAGCCGTAAAAAAACCCGTAGACCGGGATTCGCGCGTTCAAGAAGCTCAGCGTCGCCGAGGAAATCACGGCGTTGGCCGACGGGGCGGGTCCCCCGGAAAAGAGCATTCCAACCTTACTGCCCCCTTTGTACCCCTTCATGGTTCTGAGTATAGACGACCCCCCTCCATAATGTCAAGAAAATCTTCGACTTTGAGCCTACTAAGCTCCGGGAATCTCCCTCAGAAAACACCCTTCCCGGTTGTCAAGGAGATTGACGGAATGCCTGTTCCCGGTTTCCATCCTTCGAAAGGTCTCCCTCCCCCTCCAGGCTCTGATCCTCTTCGAAGAAGGAGTCAGCCTCCCGAGCCTCACGTCGAAGAGCCATCCCCCTTCTCCTTCGGTTGGTAGGTGAAGGGAGAGTCCCCCTATTTCCACTTCACGTAGTTGGGATAGGTTTCACAGAAAAGGTTCCACGACGGCCGGAGGCGGACCGTGATCCCCTGAACTCCGGCCCCTTGAAGCTGGACCCTCCCCCGATACTCCGCCACGTTGTCATCGTACATCTTGATGAAGTCCATGGGAGCCTTCGTCCACTCCCCCTCTGGACCCTTAGGGGAGTAGACGACTTCGAGATTCCAATCCTTTTCGCTCGCCTGGTCCAAGAAGACGTAGGCCTTGAGCTCCAGAGATTGTCCAGCACAGAGGTTGATCTCTCCGGACTCCAAGAAGAAATCCCGGATCGAGATCTTGGACCAGTAAAGCTCGATCTTCTTACGGTGTGCCTCCAACTCTTTGAGGAGCTTCCTCTCCTCCTGCTGAAGGAGCGTGGAGGCCTTGAGTTCCGGAAGATAGTACTGGTAGAAGTACTCCCTCAGTACCCGGTGCATGTTGAACCCTTTCCCAACGGTGCTGATGGAGTTCTTCATCATCTGAACCCACCCCTCCGGGACATCGCTCTCGTTCCGGTCGTAGTAGAGTTCGGTGATCTCCTGCTCCAGAAGATCGTAGACCTGGTTGGACTCCACCATCCTCTTCATGGTCTCGTTCTCGTAGATCTCACCGGCGGTGATCGCCCAACCGTTGCGGCCGTCGTACCCCTCAGGCCACCATCCATCCAGAACGCTCAGGTTGAGAGCCCCGTTGATGGCGGCCTTCATCCCAGAGGTTCCGCTCGCTTCCATCGGCTTGAGGGGGTTGTTGAGCCAGATGTCGACGCCTTGCACAAGGTGCTTAGCAACGTTGATGTTATAATCTTCCACAAAGACCAGTCGGTTCTCCACATCGTAACGGCGGGCTACGTCGAGAATCTCCTTGATCAACTCCTTGCCAGCCTGGTCCGCCGGATGGGCCTTCCCGGCGAAGATGA
>JAMOAD010000374.1 GCA_023621955.1 Acidobacteriota bacterium | reverse complement strand
CCCGGGGAGGACCTCCTCCTTCGTAAAGGCCGCTTCTACACCTTTGACAGGGGAATCCTGGAGGGCTACGACATGCTGATCCTGAACGGCAAGATTCGCTCCATCGCCAAGGGGATCGTCAACCCCGGAAAGGTTCCAGAGCGAGACCTGAAAGGGTTCTCCGTCGTTCCCGGCCTGATCGACTCCCACAACCACATCGCTCTTGCCGGAGAGATCAACGAGGTTTCGGAGAACATCACGCCGGAGATCGACATGGCCGAGCAAATCAACCCCGACGACCCCAACATCTACTACTGCTTAACCGGAGGCGTCACCATGGTCCACCTCCTCCACGGAAGCGCCAACCCCATAGGAGGCCGCAACGTTACCGTGAAACTCAAGTGGGGTGAATCCGCTGAAGCGATGATCGAAAGACGGGCCCTGCCCACCCTCAAGCTGGCCCTGGGGGAGAACCCTAAGACAGCCACGGGGGGAAAGTCTTTCCCCATCACCAGGATGGGGGTGGCCGCGTCGATTCGAACAGCCTTCTCTCAGGCCCTTGAATACAGGAAGGGTTGGGAGGAGTGGCGGAGAGAGGCGAAGGGGAGGAAGAAGGCTCCCCCCTCTCCCAAGAGGGACCTGCGTCTGGAGGTTCTCCTCGAGGTTCTAGAGGGGAAGAGGGTGGTCCGATGCCACACTTACAGGGCTGAGGAGAGCCTTGAGCTGATGCGGATAGCCAAGGAGTACGGCTTCAAGATTCAGGGCTTCGAACACTTTCACCAGGCCTACAGAATCGCCGATGAGCTGGCGAAGGAGAAGATCGGGCTTTCCGTCTTTACCGACTCCTGGAACTACAAGGCCGAAGCCTCTGAGTTCACCCCCTACGGCTTCGCCCTTTTGAGGGAAAAAGGGGTGGAGATCTCTCTCAACTCGGACCTCTCCGAGGCGATGAGACGCCTCAACATCGAGGCTGGGAAAATGGTTCGCTACGCGGGTATGGAGAGGATGGAGGCCTTGAAGACCATCACACTCAACCCCGCCAGGCTCCTGGGAACGGATGAGTACGTCGGCTCCCTCGTTGCTGGAAAAGACGCGGATCTTGCCGTCTTCGACGGAGATCCGCTGAGCCCGACTTCGAAGTGTTGTTTGACCATCATCGAAGGAAAGGTCTACTTCGACCGGGAGGAGGACTTGAGATCGCGGAGCGTGAAAAGAGTCGAAGAGAAGGAGGCAACCAGATGAAGAGGACGGCTCTCTTTCTCTCCCTGTTTCTAATCCTCTTCCCCCTCTTCTCGGCGGAGAGGTTCGCCCTCAAGGCAAAGCGCGTTGTCACCGTCTCAGGTGCTCCCATGGAAGGGGGAGTCCTCTTGATCAACAAAGGGAGGATCGAGAGGGTCCTCTCCTACCAAGACCCTCTCCCGGAAGGGTATCCACTGGTGGAGTTCAAGGAGGGGACCGTCTATCCAGGCCTCATCAACCTGTACTCGAGCCTCGGCATCACCGGAGTCGGATGGGGCAGTGTCTGGAACGACAGTAAGGAGGTGGGAAACCTGAACCCTCAGCTCTCCACCTTCAGCGCTTTCTATCCCTGGAGCAACCTTCTTCCCATTGTCCGCTCCTTCGGCACACTCACGGTGCTTGTCGCTCCCAACGGGGGCGCCGTAAGCGGCAGAGCCTCTCTGATGAAGACCTCCGGCTGGAATCCCGACGAGATGGTCCTCGAAAGGGACGCCGCCCTGATCGTTCAACTGATCGACAAGCGTCCTGCCAGGGAGAAAGAGACCATGGCTCCTGCGCCTTCCAAGAGGACGAAGGAGGTCCGAGAGTTCCTGCAAGCCTCCCGGGTGTACTCCCTGAGAGCCTGCGCGGGGGAAAAGCAAGCCTACTCCCCCCTCTACGAGGCGACACGCTTCCTCTGGGAGAAGAAGAGACCCGTGATCTTCGCGGCCAACACGGTCGAGGAGATTCGGGAGGCTATCAAGATCTCCCAGGAGTTTGCCATCCCCGGAGTTCTCCTGGGAGCCTACGAGGGCGAAAAGCTCCTCCCGGAGATCCGTCTCTCCGGACTCCCGGTGATTCTCTCCTCCCTCTACGAGGGCAACCACAAATGGGAAGAGGGCTACGACATGGTTTACCGTCTTCCCGGTCTGTTGGAGAAGTCTGAGATTCCCTTCGCCTTCTCCTTCTACTCTTCCGCCAACGCCTTCGATTTCCCGGTTCAAGCCGGAAGGGCCGTGGCTTATGGTCTCTCCCGTGAGGGGGCCGTCAAGGCTCTCACCATGACTCCGGCCCGGATCATGGGGCTGAAGGACCGGGGAAGTATCGATGTGGGATCCTGGGCCGATCTGATCGTTCTGGACGGAGACCTGCTGGAAGGCACCACGAAGGTCTTGGCCGTCTTCTGCGAAGGGAAGAGAATCCAGGGGATGGATTATTTCCAGCGGGAGGCCGAGAGGGCTTCCCGAAGAGAGAGCGGAGAGTAAGCCATGACAAAAGAGGTGCGGGTTCTCAAGAGGGAAGAGGGGGAGAGGAGTTACCACATCTCTGTCGAGGTGGTCTGGAAAGAAGAGGAGAGAATCCGCCGCCGGGTTCGGCAGGTCCTCTTCTTCCATAAGAGCCTTCTTCGCTCCCAGGAGGGCGCTGAGAAGGCCATTCGTCAGGCTCTCACCGGCGAAAGCACCGAGGTAACCACCATCACCTGGGAACCCGGAACATGGGATCCCGCCATGCCCGGGGCCGAATAGAAGAGCCCCTCTCTCCTCCATTGGTTCGAAGAGATCCGGGTTTTTGACCGTCCGAAGAGACCCTGAAAGGAAGAGTCTTCCATCTCCCCAAGAGAGGCCTTGGATCTCACTCTTAACGTCTTTGAAGGGCGGCTATTCCTGCGACAAAACGTCATTATTGCACTCATTTTTTAATGTTTGACAAAACCGTTTTCTTCTGCCATGATGTTTTCTAAAACCCTCCGGCCCGAGATGTGCCGGTGTGAAAAGGAGGTTCAAAACTATGGCCAACGCCTTGTTCAAAGTTCCCACTCCCCACAACGAACCGATTCTTCAGTACGCTCCCGGTTCTCCAGAGAGGGCACGCCTCAAGGAAGAACTCACCAAACCCTGGACATCCCTCTTATCATCGGTGGCAAAGAGATAAGAACAGGAAAGACCCTCGATGTCGTCTGCCCCCACGAGCATGCCCACAAGCTGGCCCATTGCCATCAAGCCGGTGAGAAAGAGGTGAAGATGGCCATAGAGACGGCCATGGAGGCCAAGGTCCTTTGGGAAAGCCTTCCCTGGGAAGAGAGGGCCGCTCTCAGCCTCAAAGCCGCGGATCTGATCTCCCATAAGTACAGATACATTCTCAACGCAGCCACCATGCTCAACCAGAGCAAGAACCCCTTCCAGGCGGAGATCGATTCGACCTGCGAAATCGCCGACTTCCTCCGTTACAACCCCTCCTTCCTCGAGGAGATCTACTCCCAGCAGCCCCTCTCCTCCAACGGAACCTGGAACCGGGTCGAGTACAGGC
>JAMOAD010000213.1 GCA_023621955.1 Acidobacteriota bacterium | reverse complement strand
GGCCGGTTTTTTATTCCCAGCGTCCGCGTCGGCGGACCCTACAAGATCACCGCAAGCCTTGAGGGCTTCAAGAGTGAGGAGCTGGCCAACGTCTCCGTGAAACTGGGGGAGACGAAACAGCTCCGTTTCCAGCTCACCATGGCCACCATGGACGTGGGCGAGATCGTCGTCACCGCTTCCAACCCGGTGATCAACTCGGCCCGGACAGGGGCGGCTCAGAACGTCAGCGAAACCGCCATCGAGGCCATGCCCTCCTTGACCAGGAACTTCGCCGACTACACCCGTCTCTCCCCCCCTCTCCCCCCAGATGAACGTGGCCGACAACTTCAGCGATCAGGCCATCTCTTTCGGTGGTCGTAACAACCGCTACAACAGCGTTCAGATCGACGGCGCCGTAAACAACGACCTCTTCGGTTTGGCCGACAGCGGAACTCCCGGCGGGCAGGCCAGCACCACCCCCATCAGCCTCGACGCCATTCAGGAGTTTCAGATCGTCGTCTCCCCCTACGACGTCCGTCACGGAGGCTTCACGGGTGGAGGAATCAACGCGATCACCCGGAGCGGAACGAACAGGTTCACCGGTTCGGTCTTCTTCTTCGGCCGTAACCAGAGCTTCGTGGGCGACGGCCCCAGCGGCGTGAAGATGTCTGACTTCGACGAGGCCCAATACGGTCTCCGTTTCGGCGGCCCCATCGTCAAAGACAAACTCTTCTTCTTCGTCAGCGGTGAGCTCAGCAGGAGAAACGAGCCTACCCAGTACTACATCGACGGTTCCGGCAGCGCCCTGGACTACGGCTACAAGGCCGAAGCCGACAGGTTCCTCAGCATCTTGAAGAACAAGTACGGACACGACGCCGGTTCTTACGATGTCTTCAACAAGAACCAGGACAGCAACAAACTCTTCGTCCGTATGGACTACAACATCGACTCCAGGAACAGGCTCACCCTTCGTCACAACTGGGTCGACGCTTCGAAGGACAACTTCTACAACAGCTCCAGCCTGAACTTCAGCTTCCCGGACAACAACTACACCTTCAACAGCAACACCCACTCCACCGTCGCCCAGCTCAACTCGGCCCTCGGTCGGAACACTTACAACGAACTGGTCTTGAACTATACGACCATCCGGGAGAGCAGGGACTTCAGCAACGCCTTTCCCTCCATCGATGTTCTCTACGCCCCTGGCCGTAGATTCTACGCCGGTGTGGACCGCTACTCCCAAGCCAACGGATTGGATCAGGACATCATCGAGCTCACCGACAACCTGACGATCTTCAAGGGAAAGCACACCTTCACGCTGGGAACTCACAACGAGTTCTTCAAGTTCGACAACCTCTTCATCAAAGACGTCTTCGGTTATTACCGGTTCAACTCCCTGGACCTCTTCGAGGCGGGGAAGGCCTGGTACTACGAACACAGCTTCTCCAACACCGAAGAAGCCATGAAGACGGCCAAGTTCAGCGTCAGCCAGCTCGGTTTCTACGCCGGAGACAACTGGTCGATCCTTCCCAACCTGAAACTCACCCTCGGTTTAAGGGCGGATGTCCCCATCTTCAACGATGATCCCACCTACAACGCCGACGTGGAGACGATTTACGGGCTTAGAAACGACAAAACCCCCAGCGGGAAGGTTCTCATCTCCCCCAGGCTGGGCTTTAACTGGGATGTGACCGGAGACCGCTCCAACCAGATCCGCGGAGGCGTCGGAGTCTTTACGGGCCGCACCCCCTACGTCTGGATCTCCAACTCCTTCGCCAACACGGGGATCGAGTTCACAAGGCTTACCAAGACCGACAGCAAGAACGGGATCAACTTCATCAACGACCCCGACGCTCAGCCCACCTCTTTGGGGGCGGCGTCCACCAACGAGATCAACCTGAGCGACAGCAACTTCAAGTTCCCGCAGATCTTCAGAACCAACATCGCCATGGACAAACAGCTTTTCTGGGGCATCATCGGGACCGTGGAGTTCATCTACTCCAAGAACCTGAACGAGTGCCTCTTCCAAAACATCAACCTGGTTCAGTCCGGCGTCGATGCCTTCGACGGCAGGCCTCTCTACAAGACCAGGATCACCAACAAGTACAGCAACGTCATTCTCCTCAAAAACACCTCCAAGGGTTACCAATACAGCCTCAGCTTCCAGTTGCAGAAGAACTTCTCCGAGGGTACCTGGATCAACGCCTCCTACACCTACGGGCAGGCGAAGGACCAGAACAGCGCCACCAGCTCCCAGGCCCTCTCCAGCTGGCAGTACAACCATATTGACGGCGATCCCAACAACCCGAAAGTGACCTGGTCGGCCTTCGACATCCGCCACCGGATCTCCCTGGGGATCTCCTACCAGCTTCCCTTCTCCAAGAAGTATCCCACTCAGGTCGCCCTCTTCTACAACGCCCGTTCCGGGCGTCCCTACTCCACCCGTTACGACACTGACTACAACGGGGACGGAAGTTACTACAACGATCTCATCTACGTTCCCAAATCGGCGGATGAGATCATTCTTACCAAAGGCACCTGGGAAGAGCTTAACGCCTACATCGAGGCCGATCCGGCCCTCCGGAAAGCGAGAGGCTCCATCATCGGCCGCAACGCCAGCCGCGAGCCTTGGTACCACAGGATGGACCTGCGTTTCCTCCAGGACATCTCCCTCCCCGGCCTCAAGGGGAACAAGCTTCAGCTGACACTGGACATCATGAACGTCCTGAACATGCTCAGCAGCGACTGGGGCAAGCTCCAGTACGTTTACTACCGCGGCGGCATACCGCTGAAGTACAACGGAATCGACGCCAAGACGGGCAAGCCGAAGTTCGACTACGTCTACGCCGGTCAGAACAAGACCAACCCCTACGAGACCAACGACCTCAACTCCCGTTGGCAGATTCAGTTCGGGGCTAGGTATACCTTCTAAGATCGCTTCGAAGCAGAGAAATAGAACGGCCCCCTCCCGCGAGGGAGGGGGCTTTTTTTGTTCCTCCCGGGAGTCAAAGGGGTGACCCTAGGGAGGAACGGGTGGGGTTTCGCCATGGGCCTTGTCCCTGTCAGGCTCCTTGAGAGCCGGAACGGACCATGGCTTTCGACTCCTTTGCGATTTCGTCGACATCGAAGAAGGTCAACTGTGGCCTGTCCTCTAATTTAAGGGCAGTGGTCCTTGACAGCCCAAAGAGAATTAAGGGAGAGAAGGGCACAAGAACTTAGAATCCCGCTCAGCGGGATCCCCTTTTCCCCATCCCTTCTTCAAGCGAAGAACGACCTCTCAAGAAATGCGCGAAAGAGCCTTGATACTACCTCCCTCGACCTGGGGATCGCGGAGGTTCGGATTGTCATGAATGTGGAGCCGCGTGGTGTTGAAGAATCTGGCTATTTCCGCGTTGGTCATTAGCTACTCCCTGAGTCCCCAAGTTTGTTC
>JAMOAD010000296.1 GCA_023621955.1 Acidobacteriota bacterium | reverse complement strand
GGAACGATCACAACCTGCTCCGGCGCGAGCCAGAGAGGGAACTTCCCGGCGTAGTGCTCGATGAGAACACCGAAGAACCTCTCGAAAGAGCCGAGGAGAGCCCTGTGGATCATGATGGGCTGAACTTTTTCACCGGATTCGTCTGTATAGGTCAGATCGAACCGCTCAGGGTTGTTGAAATCGACCTGTATCGTCGTGCACTGCCAGGCCCTTCCCAGAGCGTCCTTGATCTTGATGTCGATCTTGGGACCGTAGAAGACCCCCTCTCCGGGATCGATCGTGAAGGGGACGCCTCTCTTGGTCAAAGCCGCGCGAAGAGCCTTTTCCGAGCGTTCCCAATTCTCGTCGCTCCCGATCGATTTCTCGGGACGGGTGGAGAGGTAGACTTCGTACTCGCTGAAACCGAACTTACCCAGAAGGAAGAAGGTGAAGTCCAGGAGTCCCTCTACCTCTTCCTCCACCTGGGAGGGAAGGCAGAAGAGATGGGCGTCGTCCTGGGTAAACCCTCTGACCCTCAACAGTCCGTGGAGGACACCGGAGCGTTCGTAGCGATAAACCGTTCCCATCTCGGCCCAGCGCAGGGGGAGATCCCTATAGCTCCTTCCCTTGGATTTGTACACCATCACGTGGAAGGGGCAGTTCATAGGTTTGAGCTGATACTCGATATCGTCAAACTCCATGGGCGGGAACATGTTGTCTTTATAAAAAGAGGCATGGCCACTGGTTTTCCAGAGTTCCAACTTGGCGATCTGGGGGGTGTTCAGGAGGCCGTAACCCCTTCGAAAGTGCTCATCCACCCAGAAATCTTCGATCTTCCTACGGATGAAGGCGCCTTTGGGAAGCCACATGATGAGGCCAGGCCCGATATCGTCGGAGATCAGGAAGAGTTCCAGGTCCTTTCCGAGGCGACGGTGGTCACGTTTCTTGGCCTCTTCAAGAAGGGCCAGATGGGCTTCCAGGGCCTCCTTATCGAAAAAGGCCGTGCCGTAGATCCTCTGCATAGGGAGGTTTCCCTCTTCTCCCTTCCAGTAGGCGGCGGAGGAGGAGAGAACCTTGAAATGCCGTATCTCGCCGGTGGAGGTCACGTGGGGACCTCGGCAGAAATCGGTGAACCCTCCCTGTTTGTAGAGGGAGACAACATCGCCCTCCACCTTTTCCTCGATGAGTTCGACCTTGAGGTTCTGCTGTCGTGAGCGGAAGAACTCTAAGGCCTCGGCCTTGGAGAGCTCGACCCGTTCGATAGGAAGCTTCTCCTTGGAGAGCTCCTTCATCTTCTTCTCAACCTTCTCGAGGTCTTCGGGCGTGAAGGGTTCCGCCTTGTAGAAATCGTAATAGTAGCCGTTATCGACGGCCGGCCCGACTCCCACCTGAACATCCGGGAAGAGTTCCGTCACAGCCTGGGCCATGAGATGGGAGGCAGAGTGGCGGAGAATCTCCAGAGCCCGAGGGTCGCTCTTAAAAACAAGCTTGAACTCCAAGGGAGACGTCACCGGTCTCTTCAGATCCCGCAGACCAACCCCGGGAACTTCCAGGGCTACGACCTCTTTCAGGTCGACATTGGCCTCTTTCAGATAGACGAAGAGGTTTGTCCCCTCCTCTACCCTGTAGAGAACTCTTTCGTCGTTGGCTTCCATTTTTTTATGATCCCTTTTTCGACAGAAAAAAAAATTAGGCGCGGGCGGAGTTGAACCGCCGACCCCTACCGTGTCAAGGTAGTGCTCTATCCAACTGAGCTACGCGCCTGGATGAAGCTATTTTAATACAACCGTCGAACACTTTCAAGGGGGAAAAAGCAAAAACCCGTCATCCGTTGACGGCGTCCTTGAGAAGCTTGCTGGGGACAAACTTGGGAGCCTTCTTGGCCTTGATCTGGATGGTCTGAGAAGTCTGGGGGTTACGGCCTTTCCTGGCCTTCTTCTCCACTCTCTTGAAGGTTCCGAAGCCGACGAGGATCACCTTTTCGTCGACCTTGAGGGCCCCTGTGACCGCCTCTATGAAAGCTTCAACGGCCTTTCCAGCCTGAAGCTTCGTCAAACCGGCGTCCTTAGTAATCTTCTCAACGATGTCAGCTTTGTTCATCGATAATACCTCCTGAAATAATTCCTCACAATCATAAAGGAAAGAAAAGGCTTTGTCAACGTCAAGGCCGTATTTTACACACTTTTCCCGGAGTTCCTTCCCTGTACACCCCCTTTCCTTGTATAATGGAGGGGAGGTTGTTAAGGCTCGAAACAAACGGGAGGAATCCATGGGATACAAAGGCTGGTCTGACTTTCGAAGCGATACGGTCACTCGACCAACCGAGAGGATGAGAAAGGCCATGTCGGATGCGGAGGTCGGAGACGACCTCTTCGGAGAGGACCCCACGGTCAACAGGCTCCAGGAAAAGGCGGCGGAACTCCTCGGGAAAGAGGCCGCCCTCTTCGTCCCTTCCGGAACCATGGGCAACACCATCGCCATGAAATTGGTGGCCTCCGAGGGCCGCCAGGTTCTTCTGGAGGAAAAGTGCCACATCCTCCTCTACGAAGGGGGAAACCTAGCCCGTATCGCCGCCGCCATGGCCCAACCCCTACCCTCCCTCAGGGGGGAGATTCCGTTGGAACGCCTGAAGGAGGCTCTCCCCTCTTCCCTCAAGACTCCGCTCTTACCGGTCTGCGCCGTAGCCTTGGAGACGACCCACAACTACTGGGGCGGCCATCCCCTCTCCCAAGGCTACATCGAAGAAGTGGGCCGATTCGCAAGAGAGAGCCGGCTCCACCTCCACATGGACGGGGCGAGGCTCTTCAACGCCGCCGCGGCCCTTGGCAAGGATCCGCTCCTCTACGCCGCTCCCTGCGACTCCCTCATGGTCTGCCTGTCGAAAGGGCTCGCGGCCCCTGTGGGATCCCTCCTGCTCGGAAACCGCGCCTTTATCCAGGAGGCCCGGAAGGTTCGCAGGTGGTTGGGAGGAGGGATGAGACAAGTCGGGGTTCTGGCCGCCGCGGGGATCGTCGCCTTGGACGAGATGAGAGGGCGCCTGGTGGATGACCACAGAAGGGCCCGCCGCCTTGCCGAAAAGGTTCGCAACCTCCCAGATCTCAGGGTGAACCCCGAAGAGACGGAGACCAACTTCGTCATGGTCGAAACCCC
>JAMOAD010000343.1 GCA_023621955.1 Acidobacteriota bacterium | reverse complement strand
GAACCTCTTCCATATCGAAATCTTTGCCTCGCTTCACAGCACTGCTTACACGATCTTCTTCATCGTGACCATGGTGACACTCTTGTCGGCTTTCGATTACACCATCGCCAACTTCCACCACGTTCAGAAGGTCAAGAAATAACCGATGAAGACCGAGCTGAAATGCTTTCCCTGCTTCATCGATGATATCATCGGAGGCTTGGAGCTGATCGAGGGTGACCCTGAGATCAGAAAACTTCTGACCGAGCGGGTCTGGTCTGCCCTTAATCCGCCCTTTGACTTCGAGGTGACCCCTTCCACTTACATCACCAAGGCCCATCGGGTCTTGAAATCTTACTACGGTCGGGACAACCTCTTTTCCGAACTGAGGGACAAGTGTAACCGGGCCGGGATCGACGTGGCCCAAGCCGTTCGTCGCGAGGTCTCTCCTCTGGCGGACAAGGAGCGTTTCTGCAGGTTGGTGAAGTGGGCTATCGCGGGAAACGAACTTGACTTTAGAACCGTGGGGACAGGTTACCAGCTGACCTGCGAGGATTTTTACCGCCTCCTGAGGGAGACCGCCGACAAGCCCCTCTCTCTGGACGAATCCCCGCTCCTTTTTGACTCCCTTCCTTCGGTCCACCGTGTTCTTTACGTCCTGGACAATGTCGGCGAGGTAGCTCTGGACGCCCTCTTGATCGAAGAGTTTCTGAAGATGGGGATAAAAGTCGATGTCGTCTACCGGGGTGGTGCGATCACCTCCGATGTGGTTCTTGGCGATCTCGACCAGGTAGGCATAACGAAGCTTCCGGTCGAGCTTGTCCTCGCCGGTCCCGATACTCTGGGAATCTCCTTTCAAGAAGCCTCTCCTCAGTTTAAGAGCTCTCTGGAGAGAGCCGATCTGACCGTTGCCAAAGGGCAAGCCAACTACTACGAATTCTCCCGGAACTTCGGAAGTTACAGATCAAGGGTTGTCCACCTCTTCCGTACCAAGTGCGATCTCGTGACCACCCGTTTCGGCTTCCGTGGAAAGGTGGGCATTGCCGCGGAGTTAAGAGAGGAGTTCCTGGGTTCCCGGTGGTGAAGGTAAGAGCTCTTCTCTTCGCGACCTCTCTTCTCCTCTTGTGCCTCTCCCTCTTTGGGCAAGGCGTAGACACCCATCTCTCCCCCGAGAAGGCCAAGGTGGTGGCCCTCTTTTGGAAAGGCGTAGAGAGAGGTGAGATCGTCAAAGGAAAATGGAGCTTCACCGAAGGGGAGTTGAACTCCTACTTCCACTTCCACAAGAAAGAACTCTTCACCCCAAACGTTCTCCTCTTCCGGCTTCGCCTTCTCGGAGACGGTGTGGGGGAGGGACGGATGGTCATCGCTGGAAACCCCACCGGGCAGAAGGCTCTGGGCCCTCTCTTCGGGTCCTCCACGGAGGTCACCATGAGAATGCGCCTGGTTTCGAGCGGAGATTTCTGTTATCGACTGCGCATCGAAAAGCTCACCTTCGGCTCTGTAACGCTGAGCGCGGGGATGCTGGAGTGGCTTCTCCCCCTCTTGGGCGACAATTTTTCCCTCCTTCTCAAACCTTTCTGCACGGTCTATCCGATTCGCTCCCTCTCGGTGGTCCCGGGCCGCCTCCTCTTCATCCTTTCTCCTCGGGGTATGCCCTTGTCAAGGAAGAAACCGATCTTTTTGAAAACCGCTTCCTGAAAGCCTCTCTTGAAGATGTGGCCCGAGTCGTCTATAATAGCCGGGGTGAAAGCATGATAGCGGGACTCTTACTCTTAGACAAACCACAAGACGCCTCCTCTTTCGACATGGTTCGGGAGGTGAAGGGAATATTGAAGGTCAAGAAGGTCGGCCATTTCGGGACCCTCGATCCTATGGCCACCGGGCTTCTCCTGATCGCCCTCGATCAGGCAACGAAGTTCTTCGACCTCTTCCAAGAGAGGAGCAAAACCTACAGGGCGACCGTTGAACTGGGGGTCTGCACGGACACCTACGACATGACCGGCACGGTTTTACGCCGCAAGAGCGTCTCTGTCTCCGAGGGAGAGTTGAAGGAGGCCTTGAACCGTTTCCTCGGCGACATCCTGCAGGTGCCTCCCATGTTTTCGGCCAAGAAGCATCAGGGACAACCTCTCTACAAGCTTGCTCGTGAGGGGAAGAGCATCGAGAGAGAGCCCGTGAAGGTTAGAATCGAGTCTCTCAACCTGACCGAATTCTCTTCTTCCTCCTTCTCCTTCGATGTGACCACCTCTTCGGGAACCTATATCCGAAGCCTTGCCAACGATATCGGGGAGTTGCTTGGAACCGGCGCCGCCCTCTCCGCCCTGAGGAGAATCCGTATCGGCGATTTTCACGTGGAGCACGCCATTACCTTGGAGGACCTCCGACAGTCGGCGGAAGAGGAGAACTATCTCCGTTACATCCTTCCCATCGAGTCGATCTTCCCCGAGTTTCCCAAGATCATCCTCACCCCTCGGGGGGCCGTCTTGGCAGCCAACGGCGCCAAGGTTCCTCTGGAAGAGGTGGCCAAGGTCGAGGGAGTTCGAGCCGACTACTTCAAACTCTTCGACGACGAAGGCCGGTTCCTCTGCCTCGCCAAGCCCGACATCCCTCAGAGGGTCTTCCGCCCCGTGGTCATGCTCCAACACTGAGGCTCCCTCTGTGCTCCTCCACGGCTATGTGTTGGGGATTCTCTTCGAAAAGGAGGGGGATTATAAAGTCCTCCGCTTTCGGCTCTCCTCGGGGGGAGTCGTCACCGTCCTGGGAGAGTTGCCGGGGGTAGGGGAGGGAGACACTCTGGAAGCGGAAGCCGAAGTTCAACAGCATGAGCGCTTTGGCCAACAGTACAAGGTTGTCTCCTTCGTCAAGGATCAGAGGCCGCTCAGGGACGGCTTGGTCCGCTACCTCGTCTCTCTCGGCGTGACAGGGCTCGGCTGGAAGACGGCCAAGAAGATCGTCGACCATTTTGGAGACCAGGGGTTTGAGGTCCTTCAGGAGCATCCGGAGCGGCTCAAAGAGGTGAAGGGCCTCTCCAAGAGGGTGCAGGAGGGGTACGGCGAGAAGGCCGAAGAGATCCGGAGGACCCTCAAGACCTACCTCTTTCTCCACTCCCTGGGCTTGGGGAGCGCCCTCTGCTATAGGGTCATCGAAAAGATGGGAGCCGA
>JAMOAD010000234.1 GCA_023621955.1 Acidobacteriota bacterium | reverse complement strand
CGTCATGATCATGGCCAGAATGGCGATGATGGCCACGACGATCATCAGCTCGATCAGCGAGAATCCCTTGTTCTTCCTTCTCATAAGAGCCTCCTTATAGGTTGTGTTTGATTCATTCAATCAAAGAACCGTGCCAACACTTCTTCCCTTGTCGGTTCAGGCTTTGAGCGGAGGGTCACCATAGAAGTGACATTTTTTGGCACAAAGGAGGTCTTTTTTTGGTCGTCAGGGGTCATCCTTTCCCGCCTTTCTGGGAGGGCGGAGCCCTTCTTGCTCCACGCTCTCCCCCTAGGTATAATGTTTCATGAGCAAGTGGAAACAGGGGCTCCCCCTCCTTCTGATCCTTCTTCTCGCCCTCCTTCTCTACCTTCCGGGGCTCGGTTCCGACTATATCACCGACGACGCCGTCTTCGTCCGGGACAACCTGAGGCTGAAGATGGAGAAGACCCCTTGGGGGGCCTTCTCCTCCGGTTATTGGAGCTACTCGGGAGCCTACAGGATCTACGACTACTACCGTCCCCTGGTTCTCCTCTCCCTCTGGACCGACCAGCACCTCTACGGAGGCCGTCCCTGGGGTTTTCACCTCTCCAACATCTTCCTTTTTCTCCTTCTGCTCCTCTCCTTCCACCTCTTCCTACGTAAGGCCCTGGACACCCCTCCCCCCACAGCCCTTCTCGCGACAGCCTTCCTGGCCTTCCACCCCCTCAACGCCGAGAACATCGTCTGGATCGTCGGAAGGAACGAGATCCTCTACCTGGTCTTCGGCTTTCTCTTCCTCTCCCTCTGCGCCCTTCAGGCCAAAGCGCCCTCCAAGAGCCGCTTCCTAGGAGCCCACGCCCTCTTCTTCCTGGGGTTGCTCAGCAAGGAGACCTTCCTGGTCTTCCTCCCCCTCCTGATCGTTCTGGACCTTCTGGTTCTGAAGAAGCGACGCCCCCTCTTCCTCCTCTCCTTCCTCCCCCCCCTCCTCCTCTTCTTCGGGATTCGCCGGATCGTCGTCCCCCACCTATCGGTCCTCTCCGAACCGGGAGCCCTCCCTCTACAGGCGGCCAGGGTCCTCTCCTCCTTGGGCTACTACTTCCAGACCTCGGTTTTTCCTCTCTTCTACCCCCGAACCTTCGAGGTTTACGACTACCAACCCTGGTTTTCCATCCTCCTGGGAGCCCTCGCCCTCCTCCTGGGGTCGACGCTTCTCCTCATCGCCCTGAAGAGGCGTTTCCCCCTCCTCGGCTTCTGGCTCCTCTACTCGGGAGGCTTCCTCCTCTTTCTCAGCCTCTTCTCCCTCCGGTTCTTTTTCCCCTCTACGGCCCGTTACCTGACCGCACTGACACCCCCTCTGGCCTTCGCCATGGCCACCGCCCTGAGCGCCCTGCGGAGGCCTCTGGCCTCCCTCCTCTTCTCTCTCTTTCTCCTCCTCTCTCTCCCCCAGATCCTCTTCAACCACTACCTCTTCGCCGACACCCTCAGGTACAACGAGTTCATGGTCTACCACCACCCCAGGGCCCACTTTCACAGGCTCACCCTCGCCTTCGATCTCCTTCAAGAGGGACGGACCCTTGAGGCGATGAAGGCGCTGAAACCCTTGAAGAGGGCGAAGATGCACCGGCTCAACGCCCTTTTCTACCACCTCTGGCAGAGCCGGTTTCTGACACGCCAGGGGGCCTACGGCCCCGCCCTCAAAGAACTTCAGGAGGCCAACTTCCTGATCCGCAACACCACCGAGAAGGGTTGGATCATGACCCAACTGGTGGAGATCTACCAGAACCTCGGCGACTTTCCCCGGGCCGAAGGGTTCCTGAGAGAGTATTTGAGAACCAAGAGGACCTACGAGCTAGAGGAGAGGCTGCGGCGGCTCCTCCTCTCCCAAAGCCGCTGGGACGAGGCCGAAAAGGTGGAAACCGCTATGCGGGAGAAGTACGGATACTTCTCCGGCTTAAGAGCCAAAGATCTGAGAAGGGCCTTTACCACGGGCGGTCCGAAGGAGAGACTTCTCTTCTACAGGGAGTACCCCAACCCCGTCCGGGCCCTGGAGATTCTCAACCAGGACTCTCTGAGAGCCGATCCCTTCTCCACAGACCTTCTCCGTCTCGAACTCCTCTACCGCTCAGGCCGGGCAGAGGAGGGGGGCGCCCTTCTGAAGCGGATAACCGAAGAGAACAAGCTCCTCCCCGAGAGGCTCAACCTCCTCGGCTCCCTTCTCCTCTCCGGCTTAGCCCGCCCCACGGAAGCCTCGTCTCTCTTTCGCCGCTCTCTCTCCCTGCGGGAAGACCCCCGGGTTCGTCAAACTCTCCGCTACATCTCCCTCCTCGACCAATGAGGCTCCCTGAACGGCTCCCCCTCCTTGTGTGCACCGTCCCTCTGCTCCTCTATGCGGCGACACTCTCGGCCAACTTCAACTTCGACGGAACCGTCTTCGCCCTCCTCCTCCGTCAATCCTTGGCCGTAGGCTCCCCTTTCTCTCACCTCCATTTTCAGCACCTCCTCTACGGTCCGGCGACATTCCTCTTCGCCCGACCTCTCCCGGTGGACCCCCTCAGGGCCCTTCAGCTCTTCGGATGGGGCGTCACGGGGCTCTCCCTCTTCCTCTTCGCTTCCGCCCTCTCCAAGAGGCCTCTTCCCCTCTCCCTCCGGACAGGGGCCTCCCTTATCCTCGGTCTGAGCTTTACCTTCTGGTCCGCCGGAACCGATGCTGAAGTTCACTGCCTCTCACTCCTCTTCGTCTGTCTGGCCCTCTATCTCTACCAGTCGGGCCGGGAGAGGTGGGCCGCCTTGGCTCTGGGCCTGACCCCCTTAGCCCACGTTCTCAACCTCGCTCTCGTGGCAGGAGCCGCGGGAGAGCTTCTCTACCGGAAGAGGAAGAGGGCCTGGCACATCCTCTTCCCCCTGACTCTCCCTTGGGCCCTTCCCTACGGGGTCCTCACCCTCCCCTCCCTCTGGAGGGGAGAGAGACCCCTCCTCCTCCGCCGCACAGACACCTCCTTCTTTCATACCCCCGGACTCTCTACCCCCTGGCAAGACCTCCTCTCATTGGGACGTCTCTTCATCGAAGGTCCCTGGGCCATCCCTTTCACCCTTCTTCTCCTGCTCTCCCTCCTCTTTCTCTTCCGAAGAAGGGGAGAGGGGTCGATCCTTCTGGCCCTGTGGCTCT
>JAMOAD010000310.1 GCA_023621955.1 Acidobacteriota bacterium | reverse complement strand
GGTTCCGATTCCGACCTTCTTCAGGAGCCGGTAATCCTCTACTCCCAGAGGGGCGGCGTTGACGTTGGCCCGTCTGATCTCCCCCGAGGGGGGACGCTTCACGGAGTAGGCCTTCTCGATGGTGTGGGCGATGTACCGAACGTCGGAAGAGGGGTGCTCGCCGTAGACCATGACAAGCCTCTTATGCCCCTTCTCGACAAGGGCCTCGATCTCCCGGACCAGTTCTTCATCGGTGAGGGTGTGACGGTCGATGGAGTCGTTCTCCCTCCGGTAACCGCAGTAGACACAGTTGTTGACACAGAGGTTGCTCACGTAGAGGGGGGCGAAGGTGACGATCCTGTGGCCGTAGACCTTCTCCTTCACCTTGAGGGCCGTGCGTTTCATCTCCCCGAAGAGATCGGGGTCGGTGACCTTGATCAGCGTGGCCGTCTCTGTGGGATCGAGACGTTGCAGGGAGAGGGATTTTTCCAGGATCTCTTCCACCCTCTTGCGTTCGGGCTCGGGAGCACCGTTGATCTGGGACCAGATCTTGTCGTTGTCGATAAAGTCCCTTCCACCCTTCAGGTACGGGGTATTCTCCTCCATTCTGATCTTGAGAGAGGAGTCTCTGAGAGTCTCTTCCATCTTCTCACCTCCGGGGATTTTCGGTCCGAAGGGGAGAGGCAAAGGGATGGACCCGTGACGTTTCGAAGGGGGTTGTCTTGAAAAACCGGGTGCTTCCGCATTTCTCATCTCCTTGGGTCAGGCGGCGCCTTTCCTTCAGACCATTAGGGAAGAGGATACTCCTTTCCCCAGGGAAAAGCAAGAACCGGGAAGACTATTTACAGACCATGATCTCCAGGATCAACCGGTCTGTCTCGTTCATCCCCTCGGAAGCGATGGTTCCAACGTTTCGGATCGTCTTCTCCAGGTCGTTCTCGATAATCCCGTCCCTCTCGGAGATCTCGATGTTTCGCAGGGAGAGCAGAGAGGCCTGGAAGGCCGCAGAGAGAGCGGTAGAGATCTTCAGGGCGCAACCGGGCTTGGCCCCGTCGCAGATCATCCCCGCCAACCCTCCGACCATGTTCTTGATCGTGGCGGCCACATGGGGGTAACCGCCTCCCAGGAGCCAGGTGATCCCCGCCCCGGCGCCGATGGCGGCGAGGAAAGCGCCGCAGAGGGCTGAGAGTCGGCCTACATAGCTTTTCAGGTGGATCGCCGTGAGGTGCCCCAGGGCCAAGGCCCGCAGGAGCTTCTCCCTGGAGAGCCCAAGGTCCTCGACTACCGAGAGGATCGGGAGGGCGACGGTCAACCCCTGGTTTCCACTCCCGGAGTTGCTCATCACCGGAAGAGAGCACCCCGCCATACGGGCATCCGCGGCGGCGGAGGTCCTGGCGATGGCCCTCAGGGAGAGTCCCTCCCCCATGAGGGAGAGCCCACGGTTCTCCCAGAGGGTCTTGCCCACCTTCAAGCCGTAAGAGCCCTTCAGGCCCTCCTGGGCGATGTGGTTGTTCAGCCTCGCCCCCTCTTCGAGAAAGGCGATCTTCTCCAGGGGGACCTCGGTGGCGAAGCGGAAGATCTCCTCCACGGTCATGGGAACCGCGGCGCACTCTTCCTCCTCCCCTTCCCTTCCCTCGACAGCCTCACGGCTCTCCAGGACCTCTCCGTCCCTCTCGACGAGAACGACGGAGGTGTGGGTGTTCCTGATGACGCTCCGACCCCGATGACCCTTTCCGTAGGCGGTCACATCGATGAAGAGCTTCCCCTCACCCTCGCACTTCTCGACCTCGACCCTCTCCTCCCGGACGAACTCCTTGGCCGCCTGGATCCTCTCCGGGGAAAGCCCCTGAAGCACCTCGAGACCCCGGGAAGAATCTCCCCCCAAGGCCCCCAGTGCCGAGGCGATGAGAAGCCCCGTCATACCCGTCCCGGGGATTCCCACACCGAGCGCGTTCTTGAGGATGTTGGGGCTGACGGTGACCTTGAGCCTCTCCGGAGGTTCGCCCAGAGCCCTGGCGGCTTGGGCCGAAGCCAAGGCGACGGCGATCGGCTCCGTGCAACCCAAGGCGGGAAGCACCTCCCTCTTTATGGTGGCGATAAACTTCTCATAGCGATCTTGCACTGTTTCCTCCCCAAGGGGTTTCCCCCCCTTTCACAAAACTTTGTCTTCCCCGGCTGTCGCAGGTTGCCCCTCCGTCCCGACAAAGATCGGCCTTAGAGGCCTCCTGATAGAGTTCTCACCGTTCGTCATGGCTCTCCCCCTCCTCGACGGCATAGCCTCTGACCTTGCGGTGATCGGCATCCGAGCAGGGGGTTGTCGGTTCGGTTCCGGCGACGAACAACTCGTCGATGACCTTCTTACAGTTCGGTCCCGCCGGCAGTCCAGTGTAGTAGTCCACCGGGAGGGAGACCATCCCTTCCGGAACCGGGAACCCTTCGTCGCTTCGTCCCTTCAGATAGGTCTCCATGAAGGAGATCCAGATGGGAAGCGCGGCCCTGGCTCCGGTCTCGTAGTAACCCAGGGTTTTCTTCTGATCGTGGCCGATCCAGACGGCGGCGACGACGGAGGGGGTGAAGCCGATGAACCAGGCGTCGGTGTAGTCGTCGGTGGTCCCGGTCTTGCCGGCGCAGATCCTTCCCAAGGATCTGGCGCGCTGGGCGGTTCCCCGTAGGACAACCCCCCGTAGGAGGGAGACCATCAAGGCGTTCACCTGAGGATCGAGAACCTCCTGCACCCTGACCCGGCTCTCAAAGAGGACGTTCCCATCGCTGTCCATGATCTTCTTGATGAAGAAAGGCCTGGGACGACGCCCCTTGTTGGCAAAGGTGCTGTAGGCGGCCACCATCTCCTGCATAGTCACCTCAAAGGTTCCCAGGGACATGGAGAGGTAGGGCTGTATGGGGGACTGGATTCCAAATTTCTTGGCGTAATCGATCGCCGTCTCGGGGGTGATGGCTTCGAGGAGCTTGGCGGTCATGATGTTCCTGGACTCCTCGAGTCCCCTTCGCAGGGTACAGAGCCCACGGTACTTCATGTCGAAGTTGTGGGGAGTCCACTCCTTGCGGGTCCAGCGGTCATAGAAGGTCACCGGTTCGTCCATGAAGGTCGAAGAGGTCGTATAGCCCTGGGAGAGAGCCGCCGAGTAGATGATCGGCTTGATGGTGGA